>NZ_LWGA01001349.1:0-535 GCF_001635235.1 Oleiphilus sp. HI0117
CACTAGACCCGGGTGGAAGACTCCGACAGCAATACCTTGATCTTCTAGATCCATCGCGAGAGAAACTGAGGCGATATTTAAGGCACACTTAGACATGCGGTAGCCATAGCGACCGCCACTGCTATTATCAGCTATGGATCCCATTCTACTGGTGATGATGGCAACCTTACCACCACTATCCAAATTGCCGAGAAGCGCCTCTGTTACTCGCAAGGGGCCTAATGCATTCACGCGAAACTGCTCTTCGAGCTGATCATAGTCGATATGCCCCAATACCTCATCTCGAAGAATTCCGGCGTTATTAATAAGAAGGTCTAATTTCACACCTTGAAGCTCAACACCTAGTCTAGCCACATCCTCTGCTTTGCTGACATCGATTCCTGCGATTATCTGGCACCCCAACGACAACAACTCTTCACTAGCTTCACGACAGACGGCATACACCGAGTAACCTTTAAACTTATAGTACTGACAGAAAGACAAGCCAATACCACGATTTGCTCCGGTTACAAGTATATTTTTTGACATGATATCT
>NZ_LWGA01001350.1:0-970 GCF_001635235.1 Oleiphilus sp. HI0117
ATAGGTCCGGAGCTTTACGATACTCATTGTCATTTAGATTTTGTTGAGTTTGAGGGGC
This sequence comes from Oleiphilus sp. HI0117, assembly GCF_001635235.1. NCBI lineage: Bacteria > Pseudomonadati > Pseudomonadota > Gammaproteobacteria > Oceanospirillales > Oleiphilaceae > Oleiphilus > Oleiphilus sp. HI0117. Next base: position 59 of record NZ_LWGA01001350.1, read on the forward strand.
GGCAAGAAGCCCTGCTTGAAAGTTGTCGCCGGGCAAGTGTAACAAAGTTGATTATCCCATCGATTGATCGTGGATCATGGGAGGGGGTGCAAGGCTTATCGCTTGGCCATCCTCAGCTAAGTTATGCCTTAGGGTTGCATCCTCTTTTTATAGCTAGGCATTCTTTAGGCGATATTAGCAGGCTTGATGCGTGCTTATCCCCGCGGCCTGAGGGGCTGGTTGCTGTTGGCGAGATAGGGCTTGATGTAACGGCAGCAGATATGGCTCTGCAGTACAGCTTGTTTGAGGCGCAGTTGGCGCTTGCAAGTGATCATGGTTTGCCCGTTATCATGCATGCTCGAAAAACGCATTCCCAGATACTGTCCGCATTAAAGAAGTTTCCAGGGAAGGGGGTGATTCATGCCTTCTCCGGAGGCAAGGACTTGCTCGATCAGTATGTCGCCAAAGGGATAAGCATCGGTGTAGGTTGCGTTATTACTTGGCCAAGTGCCACGCGAACCCGATCCGCTGTTGCGACAGCCCCTTTGGGTAGTTTGTTGTTGGAGACGGATAGCCCGGATATGAGAGTTTCCGGGTTGAGGCGAGAGTTTGGTTGTCCTTCGGATATTCGTCAGGTTTTTTCGGCGCTATGTAATATTCGCTCTGAAAGCCCTGAAATCTTGGCTGCAGCCTTGAGAGATAATGCCGAAGAAATTTTTTATGCGGGGCAATGAAAGAAAAACTAAATTAGTTCTGGATTAATTGTGTTTAATTATATTATACTGCGCGCCCTAAAATTATCGGTGTAGCTTTGCGAGTACAGCCCCGTCTCAATATGTGAAACCGCGATAATTCGTGACATCCGAATGGCGAAATTGCCATCGAACTTGGATTTTGTAAAGGCTCATTGGAGCTAAAGGCGGAATAAATGAA
>NZ_LWGA01001351.1:0-758 GCF_001635235.1 Oleiphilus sp. HI0117
ACCTCGGAAACGAAAGCAAAAGATTCAAATCAAGACTCAAAAAACCAGAAGACTTCTGAGCTTTCGTTTTTACTCAGCCAGCTAAGCATATCTAACCTAAACATTGCTTATACATCAGAGCTCAAAAACCAAAGCATTAAACTTTCACCTGCGAGTATTCAGGTTTCAAACATAGCACCAAACAAAGATGTACCCTTCGACGTAGACTTCACCTTCGAAGACACCATAGAAAAACTAACACTCAATTCTAATATTATTGGCCTTATCGAGTTTTCACCTGACTTTTCAAAAATTACGGTAAAAGAACTCAAGAGTAATTTTGAAGCGAATGGCGCCTTCTCTCAGTTCGAAGTAATTAATGCAAGTCTCGACAGCAAATTCACTGTGAACACCAGTAAAGAAGAAATAGTGGTTGAGGAGCTTTTCCTCATACTCGAGGAACTCAAGCTTGATAGTCAGTTAAGCCTTACAAACTACTTAGAATCACCTCACCTTCAAGGGCAAGTCCAAGTCAACAAGTTCAACCCCAAGATTCTAGCCGAGAGATTTGGAATTGCATTACCCACCTTATCTTCACCTGAAGCGCTAAACGCATTTAGCCTTTCGAGTAAGCTCGAATTTAAAGACCAGGCTCTATACTTTCAACAAATCAACACACAAGTAGATAAGAGTTCATGGCAAGGAGACCTTACATTCAATAGCAGTAATCAAGCGTTTGCACTTAGCCTTGTCGGTGACTCAGTTAATATCGATAATTA
>NZ_LWGA01001352.1:0-306 GCF_001635235.1 Oleiphilus sp. HI0117
ACGTATCAGGGCAACTATACGAGAGTTAATTAACTTACATTTTTCCAATCAGCAAGATGTGATCGGCCTGGCATTGGATAATCATTTGATTGCAGTTGCGCTAGTTGGCAGTCCGGATATCCGTTTGACACTAAGTCGTCAGTGGAACTGGCGTTTGCGTATGATGCTTACAGCAGGAATGGACTGTACATGGCGTTATATTAATTACCATAAACAGATCCACGAGTATCTACCTAAAGGTGAACACCATGAATTACCTCTGTTGGGGGTGGATTCAAAATACAGAAATTCGGGTTACGGTAAGCA
>NZ_LWGA01001353.1:0-937 GCF_001635235.1 Oleiphilus sp. HI0117
TATACGTGGAACAACCGGCACAATTACACGAAATTTATATTCAGAACTTGGATCGAGTATCTGCTCTGGCAAAGCATCCTCTGCATCAAGGTGTAGACCATGAAGGTAAGGCAGAACACCAAGCACCGGTTTTCCCGTATACGATTCCAGCCAGTCCAAGCCAGACTGAAGCAAGGAAATATCACCTCTAAATCGGTTAATGACGAAACCTTTGATACGCGCTTGCTCAGACTCAGACAGCAATGACAAAGTACCGACCAAATGTGCAAACACACCGCCGCGATCAATATCGGCAACTAAAATAACCGGGCAATCCACTTCCTCAGCAAAACCCATGTTTGCGATATCTCTGTCGCGTAGATTAATCTCTGCCGGTGAGCCAGCACCTTCAACAATGACATGCTGAAATTCATTAGCAAGTCGCTCATGTGAACTTAGCACCGCAGCCATCGCAACCTGTTTATATTCATGGTAAGACGTCGCAGACATGTTGCCTCTGGACTTACCGTGAATAATCACCTGCGCACCGGTATCTGTTTCAGGCTTCAACAAAACCGGATTCATATCCGTTGTCGGCAAAACACAAGCAGCGTGCGCCTGCAATGCCTGCGCTCGCCCTATTTCGCCACCATCAACCGTAACAGCACTGTTGAGCGCCATATTCTGAGGCTTAAAAGGCGCCACTTTATGGCCGCGCCTCACCAAACAACGACACAAAGCAGCCACTAAGGTACTTTTACCCGCATCTGAAGTGGTGCCTTGTATCATCAGTGTTGTCATATCTTAACCTTTACTCAATTAGTCGTTCACAACTATCGACGAGCTCAGCGTATCAAGGTCAATCCTCTCAATACCACCTGTGTACTCAGCAGCACGGTCACCCGAAGCATAACGCCCCACTCCTGTTATGAATAAATCTCCTGCAAAAAGGTCTATT
>NZ_LWGA01001354.1:0-1353 GCF_001635235.1 Oleiphilus sp. HI0117
GTCATTGAGAAATTCTTCACTACTAAAGATACCGCTTGCTCCGACAATATCCGGGTCTTGTACCGGGTCGAGGTCAGCAGGGTTGCCAAAACGGTCTGCCAGGTCGGCACTTTTTACATAGCCACAGCGTACAAGGTCTTTTACGACTTCGTCAGTGGTAACATTTACGCCAGCGTTAGGAAGGCCGGTATTCATCTGAGCCATTTTCTTATCACTGATACGTTGAATAGACTCCATTACCGCGACGGCATCTTCCTGGCTTAGTAGGCCGATCAAATCACCGACATCGACCAGGCCAGTAACATCACTTGGGCGGTCAATTTTAGTCGGGCGCACCTGCGGGTTAATCATGTCCATTGGTGCTAAGGAGTTGCCGCCAGAATCAGAGCTTCGTGAGCCAATCAATGTTAAAAGTGAACCATCTGCACCGGCATTATGAATGCCATAAACCGGGTTATGGGGGTTGTTGCCTGTATCATTTTCTGAGCGGGCGGGAATAACTACACCGTTAATCGCAGCTTGGGTTGCCGCAGAGGTTCGTTCCTGAATCCCGCGTAAAAATTGGCTATCTGAATGAAAGGCTAAGCCCAGGGATTCATCAACGAAGTCATTCGTAGTGCCATCGGTATTGTTTACCTGAGGTAAAAAATCCGGCGGGATGCCAAGTTTGCTATAGCCTGCTGTGCTGAGCATGTCTTTTTGTCCGCCTGAACCGCCAACCAATACATTGGAGCCGGCAATGTTGGCGCCACCAGCCAGGTCAATACAGATAAAAGGGATCTTTCCGGCCCCTTGGACGGCGATTCCACAGCTATCTTTTAAGGCTTCAATATCTGAAGATAGCGCGGCCGAAGCATTACGTGGTGCTCCGAAGAGGCTGAATATTGACGAGCCAAAAACGGTAGCACCGCCAGCCATGAATCCATTGGCGATAAACTCCCTACGTGTTTTAGGGCGTTTATGGTCACTGTGTATCAAAGGTGCGTTGATATCCAGCGTTTGTTTGAGTGTTGGTTTGATAATCATAATCTCATCCTTCAACTGAATAGTATTTATTGCACAAGCGTTGTAGCGCTGCCTAGTACGGCTGCGCAGGCTGCTTTGACCACAATCTCGGTTCTACCTTCGGGACAGCTGCTGTCAGCTGAGCAAGCGCTAAGCGTATCAATCAGGCTGTTTATCTCATCATTAATATCGCTGTCGCTAGGTTGAGTGTCCAAGCTAGTGCCAACAAAGTTGCTCAGGAGGGCGCTTGAAATCTGGCTACGGCCATCCGTATCAAAAGCAGTATTGGCATTTTCACTAAAATCAAAGCTGCTAAAGAAACTAGCTCTTAAGCTTGTGTCATCAACC
>NZ_LWGA01001355.1:0-962 GCF_001635235.1 Oleiphilus sp. HI0117
AAGATAACACTTTGATTAGAGTGATTTCTGCACGACCAATGCACAAGAAAGAGAGGAAATTTTATGAACAAGCATAAACAGCCTCCAAAGTTTAAAACAGAGGCAGAAGAACGAAAGTTTTGGGAAGATAATGATTCCGCTGATTACTTGGACTGGAGTAAGGCCGCAAAAGTAACAATGCCCAACTTAAAACCATCGACGAAAACAATTTCCTTGCGGTTACCTGAGTCTTTGCTTGAAAGCATTAAAATTGAGGCTAATCGAAGAGACATGCCTTACCAGTCCTTAATCAAATCTTGGCTTGCTGATGATGTTCGACAGAATCGCTTAGCTTCTTAAGAGCACTAACGCCCGCCTAAACGGAGGAGTAAAATTGGCGCGCCTTTTTGGCACAAAAAGCGTGACATATTTTACGGAGTCCGTTTGAGGCGCTGGTTATGTTGTTCTTCTTTGCTAGAAGTAGCAACTCGATAAATACAATAAACCACAGCCAAGCCGAAGCCTATTGAACCATTAAATATGTTAGCTAAACCCGCTGTAATAGCGACTGCCAAATGTATTTGTTTATTACGAAGTAACAACCAGCCTAGAGAAAACGACACTATAAAAATAACCGACGCAAGGAAGTAAGGCATGGCCAACATAGTAGCCATTTGGCTAATACTAATCTCTCTATCGCTGGCACCAGTTATGAGCGATAACAATTGATAAGAATCGATGAGCGAAAATATAAGACAATAAAGAGCATTTAGAATAATGCTCGCACCAAGTAACTTTTCAAATAGAGCTTTGTTCATAATCCCTCAAAAAACATAACGCCTTGCGAATGGGCGAGCGACGCGCAGCAAAGCGAGTCCAGCCCCGGGTGTTTTTCCGGGGCGATCATTGCGCAACTGGTTAGGTGATTGATTCACTTTTTGCCTCGATTTTATGACCGCACTTACAGCAATAAAAATACTTAT
>NZ_LWGA01001356.1:0-808 GCF_001635235.1 Oleiphilus sp. HI0117
ACGAAACAGGCTGTGTAGTTTCTCTTCAGGGATACCGACACCTGTATCAGAGATCTTAATTAATACTTCTTCTCCTACCTGGTAAGCGCTTAGTGTGATTTTGCCTTGTTCGGTATATTTGACGGCATTGCCTAGTATATTGATCAATATTTGCTGCACGCGAAACTCATCTGCATTTAAGTTTCTAACCTTAGGTGAAATCTCTGCTTTTAACTCAATAGGCTTCTTATCCAGAAGAGGTTTCATGGTGGTAAGTACTAACTCTGATATAGACTGAAGATCTATGGGAGCGATATTCAGTTTTAGCTTTCCATGTTTGATACTCGAAAAATCAAGAATGTCGTTCACCAGGATATTCAAGCGCTGCGAGGTGTTAGAGATAAGCTCAATCTTGTTTTTTTGGTCTGGACTTAAGCTCTGCTGATCACTTTCGATTAATACTTTTGCTAGCCCCGAGATACCTTGTAAAGGCGTTCGTAGTTCGTGAGAGGTAGTGGCCAAAAACTCATCTTTGAAGGCATCCATTTCGATAAGTTCTTTATTTCGACTTTTTAGTTGCTTCGACATCGCCTCTACTAAGTCTAGGTTCTTCAGATAGTTCCGTTGAAGGGCGATGGACTGGGAGATAACAAAAGCCAGTACGCCAAAATGTGCGACATTAAAAGGTGTGCCGAAAATACCATTGGCTTTGAGTACATCATGAATAACGGTAAGCGCCAAAATAAGTAAACTGGCGCCAAAAGCTTTAACCCGTTTTCCACCTGCTTGAACAACTTTTAAGTACATAGCCATTGCAAAGGTGACGCTA
>NZ_LWGA01001357.1:0-1018 GCF_001635235.1 Oleiphilus sp. HI0117
TTACGTATTCCGGTTAACTAAGATATGACAGCAAACAGCCCTATTAGTGTATTTATCGTCGATGATGAGAGCTTGGCAAGAGAGCGCCTAAAGCGTTTAATTGAACGAAATTGTAACTATCAGGTTTGCGGTGAAGCTGAAAATGGTGAACAAGCCTTGGTACGGATTGAGGAGCTTAAGCCTGATATTGCGCTTCTGGATATCAGAATGCCAGGTATTGATGGCCTGGAAGTGGCCAGCGCTCTGGCAAAAAAGCCGCACCCTCCTGCCATGATCTTTTGCACCGCCTATGACGAGTATGCCATCGACGCCTTTAAAAAGCAGGCCATGGGTTACTTGTTAAAACCCGTTCGAGGCGAAGAGCTGGAAAGTGCTCTGGCTCAAGCAAAGCATGTTAATCAACTGCAGCTAAAATCTATCAAGGAGCAGGATAGTAACGAAGAAGCTCATTTTGTCGCACACAGTTGGCAAGGCCAGGAGTTACTTCCTTTCGACTCGATTTACTTTTTTAGATCCGAACAGAAGTACCTTACCGTTGTCCATGCAAACGGTGAAACCCTAAGTGACCAAACATTAAAGGAGTTGGAACAAGCTCACCCAGACAAGCTCCTGCGTGCCCATCGCAATACACTGGTCAATGCCAAACACATCTCAGCAATGCACAAGAGCTCCGATGGCCACTACTACATACATATACGCAATACCGACTTTCGCATTCTCGTCAGTCGTCGACACGTAAGCGAACTCAAGCAAAGAATAAGTGAACAATCCTTTCAAGCCTAAGACTGCAACTAAGCACCTTCTAGAATAAAAATGAGCTTCCACTCAACAACTTAGAGAACCTGTTCACACTTTATCCTCTCTCTTTACCTCAATAAATGAAGTTTTTCGAAATACCCTCTCGATCCAACCAAATGTTACACACCGCTACAGGGAGATCTCTTATCATTGAATAGGTAGTCTTCATCAAATGGAGTGGACGATTTGAACAACACACACACATCAACAATGACCAAGC
>NZ_LWGA01001358.1:0-6221 GCF_001635235.1 Oleiphilus sp. HI0117
AGCAACACAAGCTGGATTACGATATCCAGTGGACATTAAGCGGAGAGCCCTTCCTAACCGCAGCGGGCCCACTCGTCGACGCAGCGGTTAAAGCGATAAAAACAGTTAAAGGTATCGACACAGAGCTTTCAACCTCAGGCGGAACCTCTGACGGCCGTTTTATCGCACCAACGGGCGCACAAGTGCTTGAACTTGGGCCGCTCAACGCAACGATTCACCAAGTTGATGAACACGTGAGTATCACCGACCTGAACGACTTGTCAGTGATTTACGAACAGATCTTGGAGCACCTGCTAACATAAGCCAAGCGCTAAGATACTATGGATACTCTAAGCCCCTATTTACTCTGCCCCGTTTGTAAGGAGCAGCTCGTTCTTGCAGACGATCAAAAAGGCCTATGCTGTCGCAACAAGCATAGGTTTGATCGCGCCAAGCAGGGCTACCACAACTTATTATTAAGCCAAAATAAGCGGAGTAAGCACCCGGGAGATACGACTGAAATGGTCGCCGCTCGTCGTGACTTCCTTGATCAAGGCTACTACGCTAATCTTGCCGAGCGATTTATTCACCATGCTGAAGACGCGCTAGCTAAAGATTCTGAAAAAGCCTTCCACTATTGCGACTTAGCATGTGGCGAAGGCTATTACACTCACAAGCTCCACACCAAGTTGCTTAGTTATTTTCAAGAGGTATACACAAGCGGTATTGATATCTCGACACCTGCAATTAAATCAGCCTGCCGGCGCGACAAATCAATTAACTGGTGGGTAGGTAGCGCTGCGAATATCCCCTTGGCGGACAATTCTCAAGATCTGGTAAGCGGCCTGTTTTTCCATTTTGACCTGGAAGAAATATCTCGCACAGTTCGCCCCGGCGGTCATGTGATCCTTGTAAATACCGGCCCTAGACATCTAATAGAGCTTCGCCGTGTTATCTACGATGAACTCAAAGCCGAAACGCGAACAGAGTTTGAAAGCCTCCCTACGAGCCTTCAGCATGTGAAGACTGATTACTTTGAGCAAACAATTCACCTACCTAGCTCACAAGACATCACTAACCTGTTTTCAATGACACCGCATTACTGGCGCTGTAAACCAGAAAAAAGAACTCTACTTGAGTCCCTTGATACTCTAGACTTACAGCTAGACATACAGTTTGATATATTTCAGAAGAAGTAAATCAGCCACTATCAGTACTGATCACTAATAAGAGTTTAAAAGCCACTACCGTGTCGTCTAAAAAACATAATCAGCAGAATTATTTTAAATACTTTCTGATCAGTGCCATTTGTACCCTGGCAGGCCTCGGAACAATTGTATACGTTAATATTCTCTTGCCCGCATCTGAAAAGCAGGAATTACTTGCGCTAATTGGTCTTATTCTTAGCGTGCCTAGCGCTATCATCGCCTTTTACTGCTATATTCGCCTTCTCGTAAGCAGAATCCAGAATTTCTTGGACAAATAAATGATAACGCCCGATATAGAAATATACATAAAGAACATAAACAACAGTGAATTGCTCGCCTGGCTAAATACTCACTTTACAACCATCGATATCAACCTTGAAGCAAGCAGCTTATCCGAAAAGAAAAGTATCTCGGGCACCCTTTCACGCGAAGGGAATAAGATCCCTATCGTCGTTACGCCCTGTGCAGCAGGAAAGTCTTATTGCAGTGTTTGGTTCAAATCGTCTGAAACACCTTGGGACAATGATGAAGCCTGCGCACTAAGCCTGTTAGAGATGTATGACCTGGAGGTCAGGTGTGCCGCACATAGCTGGCAAGAAGGGGAAGATGAAGCAGGTGAATATTGGAATGCCATCACCCGAAACGAAAAAAAGCTTATCCGCTGGGGATAAGCCTTTTCTGTAGAAGCTAAAGAGCTAGAGGCTTACTTGGCAACCGAAACGTTGTCTGCCTGCATACCCTTCTCACCCTCACTCAAATCAAAGCGCACTGCTTGGCCTTGACGCAATGAGCGACGACCGCGACCACGAATTGAACGGAAGTGAACAAAAACATCTTCGCCCGCATCGGTCGTAATAAAACCAAAACCTTTATTCACATTGAACCATTTAACGGTACCGGACTCTACACCCTCAGGTGTATCATCGTCGTCATCAGACTCAGATGCTTCTTGCGCATTGTTACTTGAAGCAGAAGAAGACGAAGACTGTGCCGCAATTTGCGAAATGGCAGATGCAGCAAAAAACATCAACCAAACCAAAGCGTAAAAGCCGCTACCATTTTCACCTGAAAGGAAATTCTCGGCTGTAAGGCCTTGTGGTAATACTGAAGCAGACGAAGCCAATACCAACATAACGTAAGGAAATGGCAGCGCAACAACCGCACTTACTAATAATTTTTTAGATAAACTCTGTGTAGACATGTAAATTTTCTCGTTAAACAAACTCTTAAAATAGTGGAATTGGTTCAGCAAACACCATTAAGGAAAAAATATCTGCATCCCCCACCTGTGAACAACCCTGTAAAAGTATTGGCAATCGACAGGTAACGCTGCATTGACCTGTATAAACACGACCAGACTCAACGCAAGCCGAGCATGATAACAGATTTTTGGCTCACACAATATCTTGCTTAGAACTTATTCGATTCTACAGTCAACACACTAAATTCTTGAGCACCGGGTAATATGTATTACAATAGCGCCCTCTCTCCATACTTAAGATAGTAAAAACATGAGCCAATCAGAATTACCCGAAGCCCTTATCGAAAAACTTAATGAACGAATCAGTGAGCTCGAAGTTAAACTATCGTTTCAAGATGATTTACTGAACACCCTCAACGATGTAATCACTAAGCAGGACAGGGAAATCCAAGATTTGTGGGTAGCGAACCGACTATTAAAAGAAGGGCTTGGGGAACTTAAATCTGGCAGCGCAAGCACTGAGCAGGAGCCGCCCCCGCCGCACTATTAGCACTATTAGCACTATATAAAGTAGTGCTAAAAAGCGAGATAACTCTGCTCACGCCACCCTCATTTGGCAGCGCAGTAAATCAGGCCAGTTTTTTGGGCGATTTTGAAATCGAAACCACTTTTGGCTTTACGGGTGCTTCTTCATTCGCTGAAGCATTATGTTCGGGTATCAACTCATGCTGAGATTGCTTCCAAACAAGGTCATCAATCTCGTTCGATGGGTTATACCCTAGAGGCGCTTTAAGTAGCGTCTCACGCACTGAAGAACAATCAAATAGATGAGAGTATTTATCAATCTTCTCAAGCAAGGCTTCTACTTCAACCCAAGGTAATGAGATCTCACGACCTTTCATAATTCGAGAATGACTGGTTGGTAAAGGGTCGTCGCCAATCAACAACTCTTCGTATAACTTCTCGCCTGGTCGTAAGCCGGTATACTGAATTTCGATATCACCATTTGGATTATCATCATCCTTCACCTCAAGGCCCATTAAGCGAATCAGCTTACCTGCCAAATCGGCAATTCGAACCTGCTCGCCCATATCAAGCAAAAAGACATCACCGCCCTCGCCCATTGAGCCTGCTTGAAGTACCAACAAGGCTGCTTCAGGAATGGTCATAAAATAGCGAGTAATATCAGGGTGCGTTACCGTTACCGGGCCACCATCATTAATTTGCTTACGAAACAGCGGTACAACAGAACCCGAAGAACCTAATACATTGCCAAAGCGAACCATGCAAAAACGTGTATCGTTCTGGCGCTGGGCTAAGCCTTGAAGTACAAGCTCCGATAAACGCTTGGTTGCGCCCATCACATTAGTCGGGCGAACAGCCTTATCGGTTGAAACTAACACAAAGGTATCTACCCCTGCTTTAATCGCCGCTTCGGCACAATACCAAGTGCCAAAGACGTTATTGCGAACACCTTCAATGACATTGTGTTCTACCAAAGGAACATGTTTGTAAGCTGCGGCATGGTAGACCGTTTCGACAGCGTAGCTCTTCATGATAACTTCCATGCGATGCTGTTTCTGCACAGAGCCCATAATGGCATGCACTTCAGTCTTTAATGTATGTTTTTGAATATACTTGGAAATCTCTTGCTCAATTTGATAAAGGGCAAATTCAGACAATTCAAACAGGACAATCTTTCGCGGGTTTAGCTTGACGATTTGGCGACACAACTCAGAGCCAATTGACCCCCCCGCACCAGTGACCATCACCACCTTATTTGAGATACAACCCGAAAGCCTGGCCCTATCGGCCGCGACTTCATCACGCCCAAGCAGGTCTTCAATATCAACATCACGAATTTCTTCAATTCGCGCCTTACCGCTGACAACATCATTAATTTGTGGAATGGTCTGCACAGCAAGCGGGTACTGCTCCAAGCCCTTTATCACTTCAGCTCTTCGAGCCCTGGAAGCATGGCCCAAGGCTAACAAAATACTCTGCGCACCATAACGCTTGAGCACCTCAGAAATATTCTCGGGTGAATAAACGCGGATACCGTTAAGAATGCTACCGTGCTTACTAATATCATCATCAATAAAAGCAATTGGCTGAACCTGCTTGCCATGAAAAAGTATCGAACTTAGCTGCAAGCCAGACTTACCCGCACCATAGATAATCACCCGATCTTTGGATTTCATCATATCGCGGTGTACCAGAGAGCGAGCTAACATACGCGTCCCTCCGACAAAGATCATCGCTAAACACCAGTAAATAATGGGAACGGAACGAGGAATCGGCGCCTGAAATAAAAAGCCCAAAGCCGCCAACATAATAGCAGAGATAGAAACACCAGAAATAATCGCCAGTAAAGCATGATTACTCATATAGCGAATAACAGCCCGATATAAACCGAGACGCGCAAAAACAAAAATACTGGTAAAAACGGTGACAAAAGCGACTAACAATACGGAGCTATTTTCAAGCAAATAAAGTTCATCGTAACGTAAACTTAGGGCCATCCATAAGGCGAAAGGTAGACAAAGACTGTCTGCAAAAACCGTAACCAGGCGTTTCTGGTACCGGGGAAGGTGTAACAACTTACTTAGCACGTCCGATTTATCCTTATCATTCTCCAGTTTCTGAGCGCTTCTGCGAGCGCCTGACTTCATTTTAACCAAGTCCTTAGTGAATACAATAGTGATTGTCGCTAATTGTGTCAGTGAGTTAAATTAATTAGGAATAATCATAGAATTAGTATTCACTATCGCCTCTGAAGCCGTTAATATCGAACTTGCATGACACAAGCTTTGACACGGATTGCTCAATAGCCGTTCATGCACTTGATTCTATTAACGCAAGGAGCGAACTTATGAAATCAAACTCTTTTCTTTCTAACAACATCGCAAACATCCCTCCCCGCCTGCTTATCCCTTTTTTGTTTAGCTTGCTGCTTTCTTTCAGCAATATTAGCTATGCAGACAATGAACCAAATAGTTCAATACAAACCAGTAAGGCCATAAACATCAATAGCGCAGATGCTCAAACTATTGCCAAAGCATTGAAAGGCGTAGGTTTAAAAAAAGCTGAAGCCATTGTTGACTATCGTGAGCGCTATGGTGAGTTTGCCCGCCTCGAAGAGTTAGTTGCAGTAAAAGGTATAGGCAAAAGTACATTAAGCAAGAATGAACACTTACTTAGTCTTGAGTAAAACATTAATCTTTATGTTTTTATCAACCTTTCAGACACAAAAAACCCCGGACTAAGCCGGGGTTTCTCGTTAGCAGCCTTAAAGGCTAGCTAGTTCCTATGTAGCGATTACTTACAAGTCGCTGGTAGGAATTTATCAGCAATTGTTGTTGCTGCAGTATCACAAGCCCAAACAATTGTTCCCGCTGCATTGGCATCCGCTAAAGGATTTGTACCAATCGAAGGTACGAAGGCAAGATTACCTGCACCAGAGATCGCAGGAATCAGAGTCATATCAATAGTGATTGTTCCTGGATTTGTGTCTGTAGACTTATCAATAGTGATTGCCTTAATTGAACCAGTCTTCAAGTTCGCTTGGTCCCCAGCAACTACAGCAGCATACGAATCAATACCAGCTACACCACTATCAGCGAACATATCTGTTACTCCAATTTTCAGCGCAGCCGCAGAAACCATACCTTCAGTTACTTTCGCTCGAATCGTGTAATCCTGATAAGCAGGAATGGCAACCGCTGCCAAAATACCAATAATCGCAACAACGATCATCAATTCAATTAGCGTAAAACCTTGCTGATTCTTTTTCATATTCATAATATATCTCCAGATTTAGTATAAATGGCCGC
>NZ_LWGA01001359.1:0-281 GCF_001635235.1 Oleiphilus sp. HI0117
CCATAGAGAGCCTTGTATGACTTACCATAATCTTCGAGTAATTGTGCTTGTTCTTTAGTAAAGTGGCCGCTTCTTGCTATTCCTTTTGGAAAATGCTCTATAGCCCAAAATTTACCCGTTGTGTGGAATGCTTGTTTATTAGCCATATTTTTGCCTAATATAATCTAACCATCTTATTTCGCGCGATTATGCTTTCAATCGATTTATGCTGTAAAATGAACTTTTTTTCTAATTACGATAAATATTTTTAATCGATATGAATACAGATCTTCTGCGCACTT
>NZ_LWGA01001360.1:0-893 GCF_001635235.1 Oleiphilus sp. HI0117
TTTTCTATGCTCAGATAAGCGCTATTTCAACATATCAAAACAGACTATCGCCACAAGGCCTTAAAGCTTATCGTTTATAACGAAACGACTAGCCGCTCTTTTCCCGAGTGGGCAATGGGAGCCGTTCTTCAAGTCGGGAGTCACGAGAAAATACTCGCAAAGTTCAACCCTGATCGTTCATTTCAACCGTATGCTTTAAGTCCAAGTGATAGCCTTAGTTTCTTACAGGCGTTTTCTGAATTCAGAGGGATGCCAAAAAGCACTTAATCAGAAAGACGAGCCTGGCTGCTCCAGAAACGCTAACTCTGGCTGACTCGACTCTCTTCCAAGTATCTGATTACGATGAGGGTAGCGACCAAAACGATCAATAATTTCCTTATGGCGCTTTTCAAATTCAAGATTGCGCTCCAAACCCTTTTGAGAATAAAGCGACAACGCAACTTCATGAATCGCTCTTGATTCACTATGCATGAAAGGCATATACAGAAAACTTCGCTCAGTGGGTTCAAGTGCTAAATCTGCACGACAAGCGATCGCTTCCTGAGCCAGCACCAAAGCAAGTGTATCAGAAGCGAAAGCAGCCGGCGTATCTCGATACATATTTCGAGAGAATTGATCTAGAACGATAATCTCAGCCAACCGGCCTTCGGGGCTTGAACGCCAAGTGTAGAGTTCCCCCGCATTCGCTTGGCGGTGCAAGGAAGCAAAACGCCCTTGAATCAGGGCGTCGAAATCAGAGTCCTTAACAAACCAGCTCGAAGGTTCGATTTCTTCAAACCAGAAACTCAATACAGATTGGCACATTGTTTCAGCTAAGTCCTTAATTAAGTAAAACCTAACTGTAGACCTTGAAACACACAAATGCGAGTCGTCGAGAGCTAAGGGCGACTCGG
>NZ_LWGA01001361.1:0-1022 GCF_001635235.1 Oleiphilus sp. HI0117
CGCATTCCAGTCGAACTATTAGGCTTCTATAATTATGATAAGCACCGTTTTGGTGGAGGATTGACTTTACATACCAGCCCAGAATTTGAAGCAGAATCAGATGATATTGGGCTTGACGAGAATGCTGAATTCGAAGATGCCAGCGGCTTAGTTATAGAGTACGGATATAAGACTTCTGATAGTGCAGTCATTGCTTTAAGGTACGTCGATATAAACTACGAAGTAACAAAGTACAATGGTAGCTCAGTAGACTCAGGCCCTGATTCTGACGGTAGCCACATTGGTTTATATATCTACTTTCTTTTCTAGCAGTCAAAGTTTCCGTGAGTTCAGCGGATATCAAAGGGCCTTTGAGGCCCTTTTTTTCGTCCTACATTTAGCAAGCCAACACATCTTGATCTCTTACATAGCTGCTGTAAGATGAGCAGCAATATTTTCATATAATCATTAGTTCTCGGTAAAAATACCCCCATGGACGTATCCCATATTCTTGACGGTTTGAATGACGCACAACGCAGTGCTGTTGCTGCACCTATGCAAAACTTATTGGTTCTTGCTGGAGCCGGAAGTGGCAAAACCCGAGTATTGGTACACCGAATTGCCTGGTTGATGGAAATTGAACGCTTAAGCCCTTCTTCAATTATGGCAGTGACCTTCACTAACAAAGCTGCCAAGGAAATGAGGGGCCGTATCGAGCAATTGTTGGACCTGCCTGCACGAAACCTTTGGTTTGGTACTTTCCATGGCATTGCTCACCGTTTTCTGCGCGCACATTCCAAAGAAGCAAATCTTCCGGATAACTTCCAGATCCTCGACTCCGACGACCAGCTTCGGATCGTAAAGCGAATCATGCGTGAAATGAACATCGATGAGTCGCGATGGCCGCCTAAGCAAGTTCAGTCTTTTATCAACAGTAAAAAAGATGAAGGCGTTCGCGCCGCTTATTTACCGCCGACTCATTCCCAGTTCGATCAAGTAATGGCAACGCTCTACCAACGTTATGAAGAGCAATGCCAACAGTC
>NZ_LWGA01001362.1:0-817 GCF_001635235.1 Oleiphilus sp. HI0117
GGGCTTCAGAGGTTTTTGCAATATATGGAGGCAAAATCCCTAGGACCCCATATAGTCGGTCACCCTGAATACCACTCCTGCCACACGGCGGTGACGAGTGACGGCTATGTGTTCGAAGGTCATATCCCCGCGCGCTTCGTTCAGCAGTTTCTGGAAAATCCACCGGCGGGTGCCATCGGCCTGAGCGTGCCGGGCATGCCGGCGGGCAGCCCCGGGATGGAAATGGGCGACAGGTTTATGCCTTACCAGGTGTGGTTGCTAAAAAAAGACGGTTCGGCTGAAGTGTTTGCTTCAGTGAGCAGCCGCGATCAGCAATAGGACGTATCACCATGAACATTCAATGGCGTTTTTTATTATTGTTCCTGTTGGTGGGGGTTCCTGCTTTTGCCGAGGAAAAAGTTGCCCAGGAACAGTTTGCCCAAACACAGCTGGATCAAGACCAGGTTGGTACGTTGACTTTGGAAGCGGCGATTGCACAGGCGATTGCCTCCGACCCCTGGCTGAACGGCAGCCGCTACCGGGAAGATGCACTGACCAGTGAATCCATTTCCGCCTCAACCCTGCCCGATCCCAAGGTCAGCCTAATGGCGGCCAACTTTCCAACCGATAGCTTCGATATCAATCAGGAACCGATGACGCAACTGACTGTGGGTGTTAGTCAGATGTTTCCGCGCGGCGATAGCCTGGCGTTAACCAGCCGCCAAAATCAGGAGTTGGCGGCCCAGGAACCCTTACTCAGACAGGATCGCCAGGACAAGGTGACAGCGACGGTGACTCAGTTATGGCTGGAAGCCTACCGGGCACAGGAAAGTATCCG
>NZ_LWGA01001363.1:0-1482 GCF_001635235.1 Oleiphilus sp. HI0117
GCCTCAACCTCTTCCATCTCGCGATCTAGCTCAAGCTCATGTTCTTTATCTTCTAGCGACACCAACTGCTCATCCAGCATATCTCCGCGGATAGCGCTCGCTTGATCTAAGGCTTCAGAATCCTGAATTGCTTCTAATTCGCTATACTGGCGGTTAAATGCTTCAGTATCACCACTTTGCTTATATACTTCCAGCAACTTCAAGCGCAAGTCTGTTCTAACAGGTTCTTCTGAAATTGCACTTTCAAGAACTGCTGCAGCCTGATCCAGTCTGCCATAGGCAATGTAAACATCAACTTCAGCGATTACATCCTCATTTTCCTCGCCAGAGACGGCAGGCTCTTCTTCAGCAAATAAGTCTTCATCTATGTATTCGTCATCATCTTCAAGAGGGCTATCTAAAGATTCAACTTGCATGCCGTCTTCTTCAGCATCCTGATAATCGTCTTCCGACGATAGCGCATCTTCGCCCTCTTCTTCATATTCAATTTCGTCACTATCGTGCATTGCCTGAAACTCTTGCTCACGCTTAGCGTTATTACGCGAAACCAACCAGAGGACAAACACAACCAGCACAACAACTAGAACAGCAATTGATAAGTAGAGAGGATTACCAACGATCACTTCGATAATGTTCTGCTCAGCCTTAGCTGGCTTGCTTACAGGCATTTCAATAGACTTAGCCTTTTCAACTGCTGGCGATTTCTCAGCAGGTTTCATGCTCTCGGCCTGACCTGCTTGCTCAGTCTTTGGCATCGCTGCAATTTGCTCAGTACTTTCCTTAGCTTCAGCCATAGCGTCTTTTGCGGCTACCGTCTGATCAGAAGCCTCAGCAGCATTTTCAGCAACTGCGTCAGGCATTGCCATCAGCTTATCAGCCTCAGATAGCTCCTCAGTTTCCTGCGCAGCCTTCGCTTCCGCTAGCTCATTGACTCGCATTTGCGTCTGAATATTTGCTAGCTGATCATTCTTTAATGTAAGGAGTCTTTGCAAGGTTTGTAGCTGTTCTTCTAAGTCAGAAACACGACTATTTAACTCTTTATTCTCGATACTCGCTTTATCCAATTTTTCTAGCGTAATCGCTAGCTTCGGATCAGTCTCTTTACCGTTACTGCCGCCTGTTGCAGAGCTACCAGAGTTAGCACTGCTAGCACCGTCGTTTGTCTTTTCAGCAACAACAAGCTTGAGTTCATCACCAGCCCGCTTAACTGCTGGCTGATTAACGTCAGTTTTCGGTGCTTGGCTTGAAGCTACCGACTTCGAGCGTTTGCCTCTCGCAGACTCGTTCTGCGAAATAACTTCTTCTATTGCCTGATGCGTTGAACGCTGCTTAATCTGCTCAAGGCTGGGCAAACGTAGAACCTGACCTGCCTTCAATTTATTGATATTACCCTGAATGAAGGCACCTGGATTTAGGTCCTGGATAGCCAACATAACCTGCTGAGGGCTAACACTTCTATTTGGCCGCGCCTTGATTGCGATA
>NZ_LWGA01001364.1:0-269 GCF_001635235.1 Oleiphilus sp. HI0117
ATGTTGCGTTGATTAAAGGTACCGATGTGGATCAGCCACGTAATTTAGCAAAATCAGTAACAGTTGAGTGATGAGCTAGCCGTATTTACAGCCGCTATTCATAGGGAAAAGTAGTTAACGATGGAATAAAGTTGTTAACAACTTTCCTTTTGAATGAAATAAACGCGCGATCTTTCCATATTTCTAATTCTCATTAGAAATTTAATCTTCGATTAGCCTAAGGACGGGAAATCGTGTTTGTACTATGCGCGGAATAGGTACGCCCAGTA
>NZ_LWGA01001365.1:0-1391 GCF_001635235.1 Oleiphilus sp. HI0117
TCTTCAGCAGTACTAACAAGCTTTTCAGGAGAGAAGCTTAACTGGCTTGAGCCGGGGATACCTTTCAAGTGTAGCTTTGTTCTAGCATCTTCAAGTGATAATACGATTTCACTCGACTCAATTGTTAGCCCTGTCGTACTAGGCGACTGCCATAAAGCGAACATTCGGGCAGGGTGGGAGCTAAAGTCCGGGTTGATAATGCTTAAGGCGTCAAAGTCTGATGGTGATGAGCCGAAAGAACTGGGGTAACCGCGTACCTGCATCCACTCATCTTCTTCGATAGCGCTAATATCCAGTGTAGAGCTGTTGATTTCATACTGTTCAGGTGAAGCATCATTAGCCGCATCAAGGCCTGTGCCACTAAAGTCAAAAAGATCAATTGGTCGTTTGTTGATATGGCTAAGATCCAACTCCAAAGGAGATGCCTGCACCACTTCGCCCACAATGGCATTGAGCTTCATTCTGACATGGCCTTGACTACTATCGAATTCATTATTGTCAGCGTTAAATTCACCCAACGCTAGTATTCGTTGCCCTACCGATAAATTGGCGATGCTGGCATCACCTAAGCGATAACCTGTGACAACAGTATCTTCAGTAACCGCCAGTGTGACTTCTGTCTGAAAGTGAGCCGCCTGGTCGCCAGTCTCGACGACTGCACCTTGAATCGAAATGCTTGAGTCACTGCGTGCAGTGATGATGCCTTTCAATACATCTTGTTCAGCCCAAGGAACACTGTTACCGGCGAGTACCTGTGTTGCCAAGTAGCGTTGCTCACCTTCTTCTGAAGGGCCACCAAAAGCAATAAGAGGGGTCTCCTCAGCTTGTTCTGCTAGTAAGCTTAAGCCTTCTTCAGACGTGTACTCAACGCCATCAATCTCATACAGTGTATTGTCATCGACATGGAAGTTGAAATCGCCAAAGGTTCCGCGACGTAAGCGCATCGGAATTAGTTTCATGTCGATGGTATTAGTGGCCAGATCAACACTTTCGAGTAAACCCCTTAGTCGATGTTCCCTATCGATATCCAGCTCGGTACTGCCGACCATGAAAGGCTCTACAGTTACTAAGGGTGGCTCGAAAGACTCAATAGTATTTGAGGCAGCCAAGTCTAAATCAAGCGTCAATTGAGCGGTTTTGAAAGGGGATATATTGATGCTATTGCCTTCATTAAGATTTAGCTCCACATCAATTTGAGTAATCGCATTGCCATTGGCATCTTGTATGGCAGCTTCATAAGAAGCACCCTCTTCGTCTTGAATAACGATATCAGCCTCACTGTAATCCAGGCCCAATATAACACTTTGGTATTCGCCTGCGGGTACAGACAATACGGCAAAAAGCTCAGAAAGCTCCTGATATTGTACAAAGTCTATTTCACTCTGAAGCGG
>NZ_LWGA01001366.1:0-618 GCF_001635235.1 Oleiphilus sp. HI0117
AGGTGTCATTGTTGCCACCGTTGAAGAGAGCTTCACCTTTGCAAGTGCAGACGGCCAGATTGTTGCGACCTGTGCCTACAATGCAACAGAAACCTTTACGCCGATGGATGAAGTGTCTGCAAGTACTATCTTCGATGGTGAAACCGGAACTAATGTAGGCTTTGTTTGGATGGAAGGCGACGAGCATTATCAGGACTCAGCCAATCAGCCGGTCTTCGACTTCTTCTATGGTGTGATTGATGACACTGAAGAGCGTCGTTATCGATACGACACCAGCACCGGTGCACCGATGTGGGTAGAGGAAACTGAGGAAGACTCAAGTTTCATGCTCGGAGCCAATGGTTGGGTTGAAGTATCAGACAAAATGTTGGTTGAGGGTACGCCAGGTGTTACAGCTAATGTGGTTGCAAAGGATGCAAGCGATAACATTTTAGCGAACTGGCAAGTAACGCCATTCTCTGCGAATGTTACGGAAGAGCCAATGTTTGGTTTGATCCCTCGTGAGTGGAGTGAAGAAGGCCTAACAGCGCCTGAAGAAGTCTTTGCAGGTAGTGAGGTCTTGGCTTTGGGGATACATGCTGTGTCGCAGTTGGATGTTTATGAAGTTCGCTGCGGGGG
>NZ_LWGA01001367.1:0-2811 GCF_001635235.1 Oleiphilus sp. HI0117
CCGGTATCGTTAGCCAAACGAACTTACTTGCATTAAACGCAACAATCGAAGCTGCACGTGCTGGTGACAGGGGGCGTGGCTTTGCCGTCGTTGCTGACGAAATCAGAAGCTTATCAATTCGCTGTGATGAGTCTGCCCAAGAAATTACCGATGTAATAAAACAAGGGTCAGTAGACGTTGATAAGGGCGTCGAGATAGTACTTCACTCAGAAGCAGTACTGGAGAATACATCGGCCTCGGTTATTGAAGTTTCAGAACAAATTGAAAAAGTATCCAAGGTAATCAATAAACTGCAAGACAACATGACACAAGTCAGTGCTGCCTCGCAGAATGTTGGCGAGGTAAATAACAATAACGCTTACGCTGTTATACACCTACTGGAGTCAATTCAAAACCTGAGCACAATGACGACAAAGCTTAGCGACGTTTCAGAGAAGCTAGCAAACGTCGTGAATAAATAGCTAGCAGGTCACTTTCCTTACTAAAGCCCGACTAATCATTCTGACCTTCATGTTGAGGGGCAAACGCTTAAGGTTTGTTCCCACAATACCCTTCGTAAATCGGGTCTGTTTACTGTAATCAATATTTACATCTAACACGACTGGCTGACCCGCTTTGCTGATTCTCCAAGCTTCATCCAACATTTCATCTATATCGGAATTCTCATCGATCCGGACATAAGCTGCGCCAGTAGCCATCGCTACACCCTGCATTCTCGTATCCGCAAGAACCGAACAAGTTTTCCTGTTATACGGCACCTCTTGAGCTTGTGATATTTGGGATAACTCGCCATCATTAAATATGGTAAAAATTGCACCCAAGCCATTCTTGCTTGCCGTTGTAATTTCCATGCACGTCATCAAAAATGCACCATCACCAATAATACTGACAACGTCTTTTTCAGGATTAAGAAGCTTTGTTCCGATAGTCGCAGGGACAGCATAACCCATGCAATTGAAGTCGGTAGGCGAAATCATGGTTCTCGCTGTATGAATAGGCATAAGTTCTGCCGTTAAGAAGGTATGGTTACCGTCATCAACCACTACATAACCGTCATCAGGCAGCCTTTTCCTTAAGGCATCAAAGAATAAAGCTGGATTAACACGAGAACCACTATCGTGCTTATACCACTCTTGTTTATACGAAGCCTTTTGCTCTGAGATGAGCTGACTCACTTCCTTATAACGCGCATCAAAACAGATATTATTCTCATGTATTTTAGCTTTGAGCTTACGTAATAACGCGGGCAAGACCTCATTTGCATCTCCCTGGATCGCTACTTTCGCTGGGTAGTTTGTATTGAGAACTTTAGGGTTAATGTCAATATGAATCAAAGATTCAGGAACCGTAACGCCAAAGCTACCTGTACCAATTTCTCCAAAACGAGTCCCTACCGCAAGCAAAGCGTCGCAATCTTCAAATGCTTTCGTTGCGGCAGGCACTGCTGCAGCCCCAAAACTCATTCCCGTATGCATAGGATCATTTGCCGGAAAGGAGCTTAAGCCTTGCAAGGTAGTAGATGCCGGTGCGCCAAGCAAGCTAGCGACTTGCGTAGCAACATCAGAAACGTCCACCGCTCCCCAGCCCAAAAACAATCCGGGCTTATTAGCCTTAATTAAGATATCGACCGCTTCATCTAGCTGCTGTTCAAAATGACCAGACTCGACAAGCGCCTTTTCACTTAAAAATTCGGCATACGTTATTTGTCGT
Organism: Oleiphilus sp. HI0117; assembly: GCF_001635235.1. NCBI lineage: Bacteria > Pseudomonadati > Pseudomonadota > Gammaproteobacteria > Oceanospirillales > Oleiphilaceae > Oleiphilus > Oleiphilus sp. HI0117. The sequence continues at coordinate 1,711 of NZ_LWGA01001367.1, forward strand.
TCAACCTCCGCCGTATAAAGCTGTATATTCACTGGTATCTCAACAAATACTGGCCCTGGTTCGCCACTCGTCGCAATTTCGTAGGCTTTATATAGCGTTCTAATAATATCTTTCTGGTGAGCTACCTTAAATGTTGCCTTGGTAATTGGCGCTAGCATCGCATGCTGATCCATATCGTGAAGCTGGTATTCAAAGTCTGAATCGCTCCGCACACCACCCGACAACACCAGCATTGGAATACCGTCAAGAAATGCTTCGCCAATACCACTAGCTGCATGCGTAGCGCCTGCCGCAGGAACGATAAGCATTGCACCAACCGTATCACTGGTTCTACTAACAGCATCTGCCATGAACGCGCCACAGCCTTCATGAGTAACGAGCATAGGCTGAATGGTGGCCGACTTATTTAACTCATCATAGATCTCGGTATTGTGAACACCCGGTATACCAAATGTATGTGAAATCCCAAGTTGCTCGAGTGCATACCTAACTAGCCAAGCGCCTGTTTTCTTCATGTATCACCTTTAAGATTCTTTTTTCTATATAAATTTATTACAGGGAAAATGTATTACATCTGCCCTTAGTATTAGTTGATTGCGTCAATTGCGCTACGCGCCGTCAGTACACAGCCGGATAAGAACGTGCCCTCTAGAGACTTAAATCCGCTGGCACCGCCACCGCCAAAACCCGCTGCTTCACCAATCGCGTACAAGCCTGGAATTGCTGCACCCTCTGAGCTCAAGACCTGGCTTTGCAAATTAGTCTGTATGCCACCAAGGCTTTTTCTGGAAATGAGTCTGAGCTTAATCGCGATTAACGGACCGGATTTGTCACTTACAATGGGGGCAGGTTTACACGTTCTGACTTTGTCGGATCGCCATGCCCTGGCTTGCTGAATACGCCTAACCTGGTCATCGTTCCATAAAGCCGGCCCTCGTGATAGCATTTGGTCATAATCACTAACAGCAGCTTTAACATTGTCACAGCTCAAAACTTTTTCATCATCAAGAGCCTTCATCTGGGTAAGGAGTTCATCCATATTCTGTGCAACGATAAAGTGGTCACTTTCAGTAGAGATTTTCTCAATTAGCGTGTGATTTC
>NZ_LWGA01001368.1:0-2039 GCF_001635235.1 Oleiphilus sp. HI0117
GGACCTCTTTGACACGCGTAAAGCTACTAAAATGCTGGCGAATGGAGAGTTTCAGCTAGTCAAAGGGGTGGGGCACTTTTTGCATTGGGAGAAGCCTGAACTACTTGAGACTTACGCTGAGTTTTTTGAGCGCACTGCTGAGGAGTCACAGCATTGCAGCGCCAACTAAAGCCAATTTAGTTTAGGTTGATACTTCATATGCAATCAGGTGCTCTGCGTCGATTGCGATATTAATGGTTTCTCCGATATTAAAATCCTGGTGGCTAGGGAAGATGACATCGAGAGCCGTATCAGAGGCAAGCTTTAATTGGTATTGGGTTGAGGTGCCTGCAAAAATTTTCGAGCTGACGACGGCATTCAGGTTTGCTCCTGGTTTATAAATTACATCGTCGGGACGAATTAGTATTTCAATCATGGTTTTTTCTGGCCAGTTATAAGCACGATTGCCTTGAATCACACCGACCTCACTTGAGAAGGTATCGGGTGTTAAGGTTTCACCTTTGATAAAGGTGCCGTGTCCAATAAACCTAGCGACAAAAGGATTTACGGGTTCGTGATATAGCTCGTAGGGTTTTCCCCATTGTTGAACTTTTCCTTGATCAATAACGCCAATATAGTCACACATAGCGAATGCTTCTTTCTGATCATGAGTCACTAATATTGCACTGATTCCTAAAGTCTTAAGAATGTTCCTGATATCAATGCTTAGACGGTTGCGTAGCTCAGCATCAAGATTTGAAAAAGGTTCATCTAGTAGGATAAGTTCGGGTTCAGGCGCTAAAGCTCGTGCTAGCGCTACTCGTTGTTGTTGCCCGCCAGACAGTTCATGTGGAAAGCTGTTTTGATAGCCATCTAGGTCGACTAAGTGAATTAACTTTTCAATATGAGCTGACTTTTCGGTTTTGTCCTTAATGCCTGTGAGGCCGAAAGCGATATTTTGGCTGACGCTAAGGTGGGGGAAGAGGGCATAGTCTTGAAATACCATGCCAATCCGTCTTTTCTCGGGGGCTTGTACCTTGTTGGTACTGGATATAGTTAAGCCGTTCAAATTGATTGTGCCGGCTTCAAGATTCTCAAAGCCGGCGATAGCGCGGAGAATGGTGCTTTTGCCACACCCACTTGGCCCAAGTAAACAAGCTATATCACCTCTGACCAGCTTAAAAGAAAGGTCTTTAATGACGATTAGGTTTTCATAGTTGCACTGTACATCGTTAACTTCGAGTATATTGCTCATCTTTGTTGGTGAAGACACGTGCTACTAAATCCTTTCTTATGTTTACTTAAGCATTACACAATAAAAACTCAAGAAGTGCCTTTTGAGAATGTAATCTATTTTCTGCTTCATCCCAAACGACTGAGCTGGGGTGATCCAGCATGTCGTGACTAATTTCTTCTCCACGATGTGCAGGCAGGCAATGCATGAATAGGGCATCAGAGTTCGCTACGCTCATTAGTTCCGGGCTAACTTGATAGTCTTTAAACTTGTTGATGCGCTCTTTTTGCTCTTCTTCTTGCCCCATTGATGCCCAGACATCAGTTACAACTAAGTCGGCATTTTTGACGGCGGCAATTGGGTTTCGTACAATATGAGCATGTTTTTGATTCTTTTTGAGCAACTCGTTATTTGGGTCGTAGCCGACGGGTGATGAGATGACCAACTCGAAGTTAAGTAGTGCTGCAGCGTTAATGAAAGAATGGCACATATTATTACCATCACCGACCCATACGACTTTTTTGCCTTCGATTGAGCCTCTATGTTCGTGATAGGTTTGCATATCGGCAAGTAATTGGCAGGGGTGGAAGTCATCTGTAAGGGCGTTAATGACTGGCACCGAGGAGTGTCGTGCAAATAATGCCAGTTTCTCATGTTCGAAGGTTCGAATAGTAATTGCATCAACCATACGTGATAGTACCCTAGCACTATCTTCAACCGGTTCTCCACGACCCAATTGCGTATCCCGAGGAGACAAAAATAGAGATGAACCACCAAATTGAGCCATGCCAGACTCGAAAGAAACACGAGTTCGGGTAGAAGACTT
>NZ_LWGA01001369.1:0-1233 GCF_001635235.1 Oleiphilus sp. HI0117
ATGTTCTTGTTAGTCCAATCCATTTCAGAAACGTGAACAAGACCTTCAACGCCTTCTTCAATTTCTGCGAAACAACCGTAGTCAGTTAGGTTAGTTACGCGCGCAGTTACACGAGTATTCTCTGGGTAACGCTCTTTGATCTGTACCCATGGATCTTCACCTAGCTGCTTAAGGCCTAGTGAAACACGGTTACGCTCACGATCAAACTTCAATACTTTAACATTGATCTCGTCACCAACATTTACGATTTCACTTGGATGCTTAATACGCTTCCAAGCCATATCTGTAATGTGTAGAAGACCGTCAACACCACCTAAGTCAACGAAAGCACCGTAGTCAGTAAGGTTCTTAACGATACCCTTGGCTTCCATACCTTCAGCCATTGACTCAAGCAATGCTTCACGTTCTGCACTATTTTCAGCTTCAAGCACTGAACGACGAGAAACAACAACGTTGTTACGCTTCTGATCTAGCTTGATAACTTTAAATTCTAATTCTTTACCTTCAAGGTGTAGCGTGTCACGTACTGGACGAACATCAACCAATGAACCAGGAAGGAAGGCACGGATAGTTTTCAGCTCAACAGTGAAACCACCTTTAACCTTACCGTTAATCACACCTTTAACGATTTCTTCAGCTTCAAATGCTTTCTCAAGCTCTTTCCAAGCTTCAGCACGCTTAGCCTTCTCACGAGATAGGCGTGTTTCACCGAAGCCATCTTCAACAGCATCTAGTGCAACATCAACAGAGTCACCGATCTTTAATTCGACTTCACCGCTCTCGTTAACAAATTGAGATAGAGGTATAACACCTTCTGACTTTAGGCCAGCGTTTACTGTAACCCAGTCGCTATCAATATCTACTACAACACCCGCAATAATTGCTCCCGGGGTCATATCGATTTCATTTAGACTCTCTTCAAATAACTCTGCAAAGCTCTCGCTCATTACAATTCCTGTGTGATTAAATTCTCCGTACCACCAGCATGTACGGTTTATTTATTGAAATGGGTTTTGCATTGCTGGCCAACGTTAACCAAAACCCAAAAGTTTAGAAGTCGTATTTATTAAGATTTCCGCTCAATAAAATTAACAACTTCCTTTAAAACTTCTTCGATAGAAAGCCCTGTAGTATCAACATGATACGCATCTTCAGCGGCTTTGAGCGGAGCATTTTTTCGCCCCATGTCTCGGGCGTCTCGCTCTTCTATCTCCTTTAAAAGGGGCGCGATTT
>NZ_LWGA01001370.1:0-955 GCF_001635235.1 Oleiphilus sp. HI0117
GCTCGATCTGCCAAAATAGCCGACGAAAAGAACAAAGCGCTTGGCAAGCCACTACAGTATCAACACAAAGGCTGGATCAACTATATCATCACCCTGAACGGGCCTGAGCCTTTGGACTATCTTGAATCAGACATTGATTACCAACACTACATTGAGAAACAGCTAAAGCCCATCGCGGAAGGCATTCTGCCCTTTATCGGGATGGACTTTGATCGCCTAATAGATAATCAAATGGCCTTATTCTAGGGAACCTAGAAGTAAGTTCCTTAAGGCTCAATGATATTAAAGACACCTCTCGGCTTCTCAAACAACCTGAAGAAACTCACTAAATCCAGCTTACTACCCTCCACCGTCAAATCATCCGAGAACAGGGTTTCTTTGATCCCAGCCTGATCAGTGGCCATTTTGAGAAATAACTCATGAGTCACCTTAAGTGTGGCATCCGCATCACTGACAGGTTCAATTTGTTCAAAATGCAGAACGGCATTTTCAATCCACAAATAGAAATTTACCTGCCTGTCAGTGAAGGTGATATTGATCTTATGATGGCTATCAAAAGCTTCCGGGCCAATTAAACGGGCAGCCATTGATATAAAGAAGTTCTCAAGAGGTGCCTCTCTCAGAACCCCCTCCATCATTGCCACATCAACGCCTTTATCCGGGCCACCATGTCTCAGCTCATAAGCCCCCGTAAGATAATTATCTCGCCAAGGCGCTGATTCCGATTGGTATCCCAATTGATCATAAGCTTTAGCAAGGAGCTCTCGGGCCTTATCGTTGCCAGGGTCAGCAAAGACCAATTTATTCAAAAGTTCGGCTACCCAACGATATTCACCCTGGTCAAAAGCCGATTGAGCAGCAAGTAGAACCCTCTCAGCCCCTCCCATTAAGGCTATGTATTTATCCGCAGATTCTTCCGGAGGAAGCGGATTAAGATTCGCAGGGTTTCCGTCAT
>NZ_LWGA01001371.1:0-1113 GCF_001635235.1 Oleiphilus sp. HI0117
GTTAAAGAAGGACAAAAAATAATAAAAGGTCGCAAGATCGCAGAGATGGGGAGCTCTGACTCAAAACAGGTAATGCTTCATTTTGAAATTCGGCGCAATGGTGAGCCGGTTGACCCAATGAAATATCTGCCTGCGAGATAAAACTATCCTAAAAGGGAAAAATGCCAGTTGCGAGGCTGGTAGCGTATTTATTTAAACAGCTAGGTTGCATCATCAAGGATCTTGATGAGCAAACAATAAAAAGCGAGGCAAGACAGATGTCAGCAGAAAGAGAAGCGTACTTTGACGATGTAGTAGAAATTGATGGCGTTGAATCAGAAGAGACAACGACTGAAAGTTGGGGTTTTGAGGAAGAGGCTGAGACAGTCGTCACTCCGATAACCGCGAAAAAGAAAGCTAAGAAGACAGGCATAGACGGTCGCTCATCAGAAAGTCAGTCATACCGTCAGCTTGATGCGACACAAATGTACTTGAATGAAATCGGATTTTCTCCGCTTTTATCCCCAGAAGAAGAAGTTTATTTTGCTCGCTTGGCGCAGAAAGGTGATGCGGCCGGGCGTAAGAGAATGATTGAAAGTAACTTGCGACTCGTTGTAAAGATCGCACGTCGCTATGTTAATCGTGGTTTGACTCTACTTGACCTGATTGAAGAGGGTAATTTAGGCCTAATTCGCGCAGTTGAGAAATTTGACCCAGAACGTGGTTTCCGCTTCTCTACTTATGCAACATGGTGGATTCGCCAAACTATTGAGCGCGCAATCATGAATCAGACGCGTACAATTCGTCTGCCTATTCACGTAGTAAAAGAGCTGAATTTATATCTGCGTGCTGCACGTGAGTTGACTCAAAAACTTGATCACGAGCCATCGCCAGAAGAAATTGCAGATTTGCTTGATAAGCCTGTTGCTGATGTTAAGCGCATGTTGGGCTTGAACGAGCGTGTTGCCTCTGTTGATATGCCTATCGGCGGCAGTAGCGACAAATCATTACTAGATACAGTTGCTGATGAGTCAGCGTCTGATCCTGCAGAGTTGCTGCAGGATAGTAACCTTAAAGGTAGCATTGATGGCTGGTTGGATCAGTTGTCTGGTAAGCAGCAAGAAGTTCTTTCTC
>NZ_LWGA01001372.1:0-323 GCF_001635235.1 Oleiphilus sp. HI0117
GGAATGCTGGGTCGGCTTGGTTTTGGTCTCACCTGCGGTTGCAATATAAGGCACTAGAGTTAAGTGCATAAACAGCGCACGCTGGGAGCCCACTTCAATCTTTAACTGTCGCACTGCTTCCAAAAAGGGTTGCGACTCGATATCCCCAACTGTGCCGCCAATTTCAACCAAGGCGACATCATAGCCGTTAGCACCTTCAACGATGCGGCGTTTGATTTCATCAGTGATATGAGGAATTACCTGGACTGTTCCACCTAGATAATCGCCACGTCGCTCTTTGCGAATGACGTCTTCATAGACTCGACCACTCGTAAAGTTATTTC
>NZ_LWGA01001373.1:0-653 GCF_001635235.1 Oleiphilus sp. HI0117
GCATTGACTGTACCGCTGACACCGATGTTTGCAGAAATATCGCCGTCAGTATTATCTGTGGCTGTGGCACCAGGGTCAGTGTAAATTGTATTCACTTCATGATTAATTGGGTTATTGCCAACTAAGGTGATTACCGGTGGTGTTACATCATCTACCGTCACAAACCTTACCATGGGGTTTGCAGCATTTCCTGATGAATCAGTGACATTGTAGATAACTGTGTAAGTTCCTTGAGTATTTCCATCGACGGTATCACCGCTAACAACAATATTTGAGCTAATATCGCCATCTATATTGTCTAATGCTGTAGCGCCCGCATCGACGTAGGCTGTGCCAAGCTGGTGATTGGTGTTTGTATCGCCAATTAAAGTAATTACTGGGGCTGTTGAGTCATCTATGTTGACTGTACGGGTTACGGTTGGAGCAGGGTTGCCCGATGAATCTGAGACATCGTAAGTTATAAGGTAGCTGCCGATTAAGTTAGGGTCTACCGTGTCGCCACCGACAACAATGCTTCCGGAAAGGTCACCATCTACCGCATCCGTAGCTGTTGCGCCAGGGTCAGTGTAAGGCGAGCCTTGTGCGTGAGTGAGAGGGTTATCTCCGAGTAGGGTGATCATAGGGCTACCGGAATCGGCAACGATAACATCTCG
>NZ_LWGA01001374.1:0-839 GCF_001635235.1 Oleiphilus sp. HI0117
GGCTTCGTCGATGATACCATTGGTGCGTTTAAAGACCGCGTGATCCACACGTATCACACTGAGGGTGCCGGTGGTGGTCACGCACCTGATATCATTCGTGCTTGTGCTTACCCGAATGTATTGCCTTCATCTACCAACCCAACACGCCCTTACACGCGTAACACGGTTGACGAGCACCTGGATATGCTGATGGTATGTCACCATTTAGATAGTTCTATTCCTGAAGATGTTGCCTTTGCTGACTCAAGAATCCGTAAAGAAACGATTGCCGCCGAAGATATTTTCCATGACCGCGGTGCCTTCAGTATGATTTCCTCCGACTCCCAAGCGATGGGACGTGTCGGGGAAGTGATTACCCGAACCTGGCAAACCGCTCATAAGATGAAGACACAATTTGGTTTGTTGCCAGAAGATTCAGGTTGTGATGCCGACAACTTTAGAGCACGTCGCTATATAGCTAAATACACAATCAACCCTGCTATCGCGCACGGTATCTCTCATGAGGTCGGGTCGATTGAAAAAGGTAAATTGGCCGACTTGGTGTTATGGAAGCCTGCCTTCTTTGGCATCAAACCCTCTACGATTATCAAAGGCGGAATGATCGCTGCAGCACCCATGGGGGACCCTAACGCATCGATTCCAACACCTCAGCCAGTACACTATCGACCAATGTTTGGTGCGCAAGGTTTAGCAGCGGCGAAAACCTCAGTGACCTTTGTCTCAGAAGCGTCTTTGAAGAACGATATTGGCGAGGCGCTTGGTCTTAGCCGAAACCTGAGTGCTTGTAAGAATACGCGCTCTATTCGTAAGTCAGACATGGTGTTGAATGATTGGCAGCC
>NZ_LWGA01001375.1:0-642 GCF_001635235.1 Oleiphilus sp. HI0117
CATATTCCCCGCATTATTTCAATAGATAAGCGGGGCTAGTGCGAACATAACACGGGAAAGAAAAGGGATTTACGCTGTGCCAGCAATGAGTGGCGCAATGTGATCGGTTAAGGATTGACCGAGATTTTGTCCGGCCACTTAATACGAGTGGCATTAATCAATTNAATGACGGAATGAATTATGAATTTACACGAGTATCAGGCAAAACAACTCTTTGCTGAATACGGACTGCCTGTTTCTACAGGTTATGCATGTGACACAGCTGACGAAGCGGCTGCTGCAGCCGATAAAATTGGCGGCGATATGTGGGTAGTGAAGTGCCAGGTTCACGCAGGTGGCCGTGGTAAAGCAGGTGGCGTTAAGCTGGTTAAGTCCAAAGAAGAGATCAAGGCCTTTGCTGAGAGCTGGTTGGGTAAGAATCTTGTCACGTATCAAACAGACGAGAGTGGTCAGCCAGTTGCAAAAATTCTTGTTGAAAGTTGCACTGATATTGCTAACGAATTGTACTTGGGTGCCGTCGTAGATAGAGCGTCTCAGCGCGTAGTGTTTATGGCTTCTACTGAAGGTGGTGTTGAAATTGAAACTGTTGCTGAAGAAACGCCTGAATTGATTCACAAAGCTGAAATTGATCCACTGGTTGGC
>NZ_LWGA01001376.1:0-19068 GCF_001635235.1 Oleiphilus sp. HI0117
ACTCCATATGCACCAGAAATCTTCACGACATTGTCTACGTAATCAAGTGTAGGCTGCTGTTTGCTCAAACGCTGAAAAGCCTCTTTAAAGTGTTTGTTGTTGTTAAGGTCAGTACTTATTTTTTCATGATCGCTTGGGCGCATCGCGCCTTTGATCTCAATGTTGCCGTAAATATCCTTCTCTACATTTAGCTGGGTTCTCGGGTTTAAGTTGTACTCAGCAAGCTTATTACGCAGAGTTTCCTTGAGGAAGGCTTTATCTTGGCCTAACTCCGTTTTGAATGTTTCAACATTTACCTTTTTACTTTGACTTTGAATGCCTAGTCTTAATAAAGTGACCGCATCGTCTAGCAATACTCGCTTTTCTGCTTGTTCTTTGCGTCTGGCACTGTCGTCTGCGTGGCTGCTGTTTTCAGTACCGTTTTGAGAGTCCTGACGTTGTAGTTGCTGAGGGATCTGTAAGGCTTGTTCTGTTGATATATGTGCCATGGTTATTTGCTCGCTAAGTTCCAGTTCGGCAATCAATGACCGTTTTCTGACAAAAAATGCTAGTTATCTAAGGAATAGCAAATTAAATGCCAAGCTTGTTAGGCGGCTAGGGTAAGTTAACATGGAATTGTCCCACCCCTAGATTTGAATAGCTGCTGGCAAAGAAGGGCTTTGCTTACTAGACTGCAGGGATTTGGTTTCTTAATAATTAGGCAATCTTGTTCTATGTCAGAAATGTCAGCGTATCGCGCACCGGTTTTACCTATTATTCTCACATTGTTGACGACGCTGGGTTGTTTTTATATACCCACCAAACTCATATTTATACCGGTTGTTCTAACCTCAATTGCTTGGGCTTGGGCCCACTATGCAAATGTGCAGAGTCTTCGTAGTCGTTATGCGGGACAAGAGCGATCACTGCTAAATGATAAGGCCACTGAACTCACTCAGGAAGCATGCGCAGTAATGAGTGAACAAGCAGAGCTTGTGAAGGAAAATCTTGTCCACATTAATCAGAAGGTGACTGAAAGCGCTGATCAGATTAGTGCCAGTTTTACCGGAATATCTCAGAAATCTGAACGACAAAGAGAGCTCTTGTTAAAAGTTGTTGCTATGGTCCATGAGGATGAAACAACAAGTGGAGAAGAGCAAGTAACAGTCAGGCAATTTGCTGATGAGTTGATGGGGATAATAGATAGTTATGTCAGATTATTGGTTGAGGTGAGTGAAAAAAGTATCTTTGCTGTTCACCGAATCGAGGATATGTCACATCATTTTGAACAAACTTTTACCTTGCTAGGGCAGATCAGGGGTATTGCTGATCAAACAAATTTATTGGCATTAAATGCGGCAATCGAGGCAGCGAGAGCTGGTGAAGCCGGCAGAGGATTTGCCGTGGTTGCTGACGAGGTACGTACCTTGTCGCAAAACTCAAACACCCTTAATGACAAAATATTTGAAACATCTGAGAACACAAAGCGCGCGATTGATGGTTCAAGCAAAATTGTGGGAGAGATCGCATCCTTGGATATGAATATGGCGATCAGTGCGAAAGCCCATGTCGATGAAATGCTTGTAGATTTGGAGCAAACAAATGTCACCATTGAAAATACTATGGATGAAGCTTCCGCTTATACAGAAAAGTTAAAAGTGGACGTGGCTGACGCGGTCAGGAGTTCACAGTTTGCTGATAATGTTAGTGCCGATATTAACTCTTTTCTGCAACAAAACTCTTTGTTACAAGAGGCGCTGAATAAGGTAAGGAGTGTGTCCAGTGAAGCCGAAATACTCGACTTATTGCAAGAGATTGGCAAGCAAAAGAGTGGCTCTAAGAGTAGTGTTGCGGCAGAAGCGAGTGATGACAATGTCTCATTGTTTTAACGCAAAATATTAATCAATAGCGTGGGTGGGTAGTACAGACAATGGGAATGAATGTTCTAATTGTGGACGATCATGAATCGAATCGTATTCTAGTAAGGTATTTGCTTGAATCCGAAGGCCACGACTGCATCGAAGCTGAAAATGGGCAGATAGCAGTCGAGCAGTTTGATGAGCACCAGCCAGACTTTGTTCTGATGGACATTGTCATGCCTGTTATGGATGGCTATGAAGCCGCGTCCTTAATTAAAAAGCGCGCAGGCGATACCCATGTTCCTATTATTTTTCTGACAGCAAAACATGATGAGAAATCTTTGCTTGCTTGCCTGGAGAGTGGTGGAGATGATTATTTACCAAAGCCCATTAATGGCATTGTTCTAAAAGCGAAGATTAAGGCTCATGCGAGAACTCAGGAGCTTACCCAGCAAGTTCATGCGAAAAACAGTGAGCTAACCCGTCTACACGCGACATTAACGCAAGAACATGAGATGGGGCGTCATGTATTAAATCATACGCTCAAGAGGAGCTTGCAGAACTGTAAAAATGTTAAAAGCTATCTTTCTTCAATGTCGACCTTTAATGGCGATATCTTTCTTTTGGCCGAAAATCCAAGTGGTGGTTTATATGCTTTTCTCGGTGACTTTACTGGTCATGGTTTAGCTGCAGCAATTGGTACGATTCCTGTCTCGCAAGCATTTTTCTCCATGTGTGAAAAAAGTATGCCGATTATGGAAATTGCGTCTTCGATGAATAAGTCCTTAAAGTCCTTTTTGCCTGAGTACATGTTTTGCGCCGCGACACTAATACATGTGCCAGAATCGGGAGATAAAGCATTAGTATGGGCAGGGGGGTTGCCAGATGCGTATATTACAAGACCTGGGGAGGGGCTTGTAAGTGTCGTAAAGTCGAGACATATGCCGCTCGGTATCGTGCCGGCAGAGCGCTTCAATAGTGAGATAGAACTACACGAATTACGTTATGGTGATAAGTTGTTTATGTTCACTGACGGAATTCTTGAAGGAAGCCCTACAGACAGTGATGAAATGTTTGGTGAAGAACGAGTGATGGACTCACTTGACCGCCGAGTGAAAGAGGGCGGGCAAGAGCGTGTGTTTGACGGCCTACTGGATGACTATCATAGCTTCAGCCAAGGTTCTGCGCAGCAGGACGATATCTCTTTGGTTGAAATCACCGCAGGCCCAATTGATAATTCTAGTGTAATAGATCTTGAACCAAAGACGAATTTGCCTTGGTCAGTTAATGTCGATCTTGATGCAGAGAGAATACACTCTCAGCCTGACCCCATTGTGCAGGTCATTAAAGTGTTGCCAGCAGATCTGTTTTTGTACCGTCGAGCCGATATGATCAGGACTATTTTGTCTGAGCTTTACTTCAACTCGCTGGAGCATGGTTTATTAGCCTTAGACTCTACTATAAAAGGCAGTCATGACGGATTTACAAAGTACTATCAGCAGCGTCAGGAACGGATGGACGCCTTGGATGCGGGCCGCATTAGCATTAGTGTGAGCTTTGATTACGAGCGTTCCGGTAGTGAGTTGAAAATAAGTCTCAGAGATACCGGGAAAGGCTTTGATTTTGCTTCACAGAACGAAGACCTGGCAATGAATACTAAACCATGGGGGCGCGGAATTGCGCTGGTCCGATCTCTGTGTGAAACGGTTGAATATAGTGATGAAGGCCGCTGTGTCGAGGCGACCTTGGCACTTAATCCGAATGATAGAAAAGAAAGATATCCACCAATTGCTCCGGCATAATTTCTTCGAATTGGGATAAAAGCTTTTCGTTTCGACGTATTTCTTGAAACTCATCACTATCAAATAGGCCTGAAAGGGCCATGATAGGAAGTAGCAATTCGGCGGTAACATCTTCACCTTTGCAGAACCATGCCTTTTCTTTGTAGAAGAAACCTTCCATAAAGCCTGTGCACCAGCTTTCAAGACAGGCATCGTAGTGAGTTTCGCTGTCGTCATCAGTTTCATCGCTGTAGGGTAAGAGTATATCGCGGTCTTCATTAATCTCTTCAAGCAATGTCGACTTGATCTCTTCGATACAGCTTTCAATAGTGGCGATTTCAGATTCACTAAGCTCGATATCATCATTGCCAAATAGCACAGAGATAAGAGTGTTAGTGTCAAAGTCTACCGGCCCGATAACACTGGCGCATACAAGGCCGTGAAAGCCAAAATAATCCAAAGCCTCTTCATTTAGATGCTCGGCAAAAAGAATATCTTCGAGCTGTTCAATTTGTTGTTCGCTTAGTGACATTTGCTAAAACCGTATGACAGTGCAACCAATGCGTTCATGTGTGTATGGGCGCTGGTTGGGAGCGGGGTGGTATAAAAAACGAGAGTATAAACTGATTTTCCACAGATTAGTATCTGCAGTACCTGGTAAGCATAAAAAAGCCGGTAAGAACTAATTGCTCATACCGGCTCTGAGGTCTTTCAGAACTTAATTAGCGGAAATGCTATTCAGTATCTGTAGTCTGAGTTGCTTTACTGTCTTCAGCTTTTGCTGTTGATTCAGCGGGGCTCACCTCAACCTTAACAGCTGACAGCTCTGGTGACTTAGGAGCCGCCGCGCTTTCAGTTTCAGCTGATTGCGCTCTTGGGTCATTGTGAACCCGGTTAGAGCGGTTAGGTCTACGACGGCGAGCTGGCTTTTTAACTTCGACTTTATGCTCATCAGCCGGCTTCGCTTCGGCTTTAGGGCTTGTATTGCCAGTTATTTCTTTTGTCGCGCTTTCCTTATCAGCAACAGCTTGCGTCTTCGTTGGAGAGGCATCCGACTTGCTGTTTGTCGCTTTATTGCCTCGATTTCTACGAGGGTTACGGCTACGAGGTCGGCGAGTCGAAGTTTTCTCTTCGCTATCACTAGAGCTGGCATCTGATGTAGTTACTTCAGTTGCAGTTTCATCACTTGTTTCTGCTTTGCTCTCTTTTACTGCTTTAGGCGAATCTACAGCTTTAGTTTCGGCAACTTCAGCTTTATCAGAGCTTTTATCTTCCTTGCTTTCAGTTGCAGCAGGTGCAGGGCTAGCGTTGCTACTCGCTTGAGGCAATGAACTCTTCTCTTCTACCTTAGGTTTTGAGACTTCTGCTTTAGGCTCAGTTGTAGCGACAGGCTTAGCGGTTTCCTTAAGGCTTTCGCTTACTGTGCTAACTGCACCCTTGGTGTCAGTTTCAGCATTCTTCGTAGGAGCTTTGCTACGGCGCTCGCCACGGTTTTCTGAACGTCTACGGTTAGAAGAGCGAGTAGTGGATTTATTTTCGCTGCTTTTAGCTTCAGGCTTTGTGGTATTGGCTTCTACACTGTCGTCCGCTTTTGCTAAGGTATTGTTTACCACGGGCGCTTCTTCAGGGCGTTGTTTATCCTCATATTTCTTGGCAGGACGGTTACCGCTACGATTTCTGCGCTGCGAACCTTCTTTGTTCTGAGTGCGTGAATCGTTTTGCTTCTGGTCGCGAGTGTTCTCAGAATTTGATCTGTTGCCGCGATTATCATTGCTACGACGCGAGTCATTGTTTTGATTGCGTCGGTTACGTTGGTTGCCGCGATCATCTCTGCGATTTTCATCGCGTTGATTTCGATTTTGGCCAGACTTATTACGGTTGCGGTTGTTGCCTGAAGCGTTATCGCCAGACTGAGAGTCTCGTTGCTTGTTTCTATTCTTCTGGTTACTGCGGTTGCCTTGAGTGCTGCGCTGCTGCTTTCTAGCAGGTGCTTCATTAGCAACAGAGGAGGCTTTCTCTTCTGCGCTGAACATTGCCGATAGCTTGGATTTCAAACGCTTCATTAGGCCAGTTTCTTCGCTTTGCTCAGCTTGCTTTTGAGGTGCAGCTTCAGTTGCAGGCGCTGAAACTTGAGGTGCAGGGCTAGCATGTGAAATAGATTTAACCGCAGCTTCTTCGCGCACGACTTCTTTTGCTGCGGCTGTTGGAACTGCTTGTTCCTCTGGCTGTGTTGTTTCTATTTTGTAACTAGCTTGATCATCACTGGTTTCGTCTTCACGAAGTCTACGTAACTCATAGTGAGGCGTATCCATAGCCATGTCAGGAATGATGATAACGCGAACAGACTGCCTGCGTTCAATCTCCTGAATTTGTTGGCGCTTCTCGTTTAATAAGAAAGTAGCGACAGGAACCGGCAGGACTGCTTGGACCGAACCTGTTTTCTCTTTAGAGGCTTCTTCATACATTAGGCGCATGATTGACAGTGCTAAAGATTCAACGTCACGAATCGTACCTTGTCCGCTACAGCGAGGGCATACTGCTGCGCGGGTCTCACTTAGTGAAGGTCGTAAACGCTGTCGTGACATTTCAAGGAGCCCGAAACGAGATATCTTGCCAACCTGAACGCGTGCGCGGTCAAGTTCTAGGGCTTTACGCATGCGGTTTTCAACGTCACGTTGATTTTTTGCAGGGCCCATATCGATAAAGTCGATAACAACCAAACCACCCATATCTCGTAAACGAAGCTGGCGAGCAATTTCTTCTGCAGCTTCAAGGTTAGTTTGAAGTGCTGTCTCTTCAATGTCGCTGCCCTTAGTTGCACGAGCTGAGTTGATATCGATTGAAACAAGTGCTTCCGTTGGGTCGATAACAATTGAGCCGCCAGAAGGCAGTTTTACTTCGCGTTGGAACGCTGTCTCGATTTGAGCTTCGATCTGATAACGGCTGAATAATGGCGTTTCGTCTTGGTAGAGTTTGATCTTGCTTTCATAAGCAGGCATAACTGAACGAACGAAATTTAGAACATCTTCAAACACAAGCGGTGCGTCAACAAGTACTTCGCCAATGTCCTGGCGCAAGTAATCGCGAATAGCACGGATGATGACATTGCTTTCCTGGTATATGAGGAAAGGAGCGGGGCGGCTTTCAGAAGCGCTGGTAATTGATTCCCAAAATTGTAGAAGGTAATCAAGGTCCCATTGTAGCTCTTCTGTTGAACGACCTACGCCAGCAGTACGAACGATAACACCCATGTTGCGTGGCGTTTCAAGGCCGGACATGGCTTCTTTAAGTTGTGAGCGGTCGTCGCCTTCGATGCGGCGAGAAATGCCGCCAGCACGTGCGTTATTAGGCATAAGAACCAAGTAACGACCGGCAAGGCTGATAAAGGTCGTCAGTGCGGCGCCTTTGTTGCCACGCTCTTCTTTATCAACCTGAACTATAACTTCCTGACCTTCTCTTAAGGCTTGCTTGATATTGACCCGGCCTTTACCGGCAGCGGGGTCAAAATATTCTTTAGAGATTTCTTTTAAAGGGAGGAAACCGTGGCGCTCAGCACCAAAATCAACAAATGCAGCTTCAAGGCTGGGCTCGATACGAGTGATCTTACCTTTATAAATGTTTGCTTTTTTCTGTTCGCGAGAACTCGCTTCGATATCAAGATCGTAGAGTTTTTGGCCGTCTACAAGGGCAACACGTAACTCTTCACTTTGAGTTGCGTTTATAAGCATTCTTTTCATGAATGAAATCCAGTTTTGTGCTGGAAATCGCAGGAAGACAGCTTGGTTTAAAGTAAAATTACTCAGCTATAAATCAAGTTAGCGAGCTAACAAATTCCAATACATAGCAGCAACACCCAGTACCCGTGACAAATTCGCGGTGGGGAAGTGGCCACATATGGCGTTTGTTGGTTTTACTTCTATTTCCTAACTATTGTCTGGTCTTATTGCTTCCTTCAAATGATCTGGGCATATGTATTTATGCTCGCTCAAGTCCGGTGCTGCCTTTCAACGCTAAGAAGTAAGTGATAGTGCGTACTAACATTAATGGTCTGCGTTCAATCGCAAGACTTTGTTGTCTGCATCACTTACGGGCTATAAATTCTGTTTTCCTAATGCGATTCCACGCTTTAGTTTTATTTCCAGAGCTTAAATTGCTCTGGAATCCTAATTAATTTACGACATGACAGAGCTTTCTATACCGTGTCGTGTTGTCTGTACTTTCTACTTTTCACTCTGTTGGTGGAAAGGCTCGCTTTATGTATTCTTTTTCATTGCGTGCGTACAAAACTTTCAACGCCTATTTAGCTTGTGTCGCAAGCAAATAGCTGTCGGTTTTCTGTCTATATAATCTGTCGTCTTACTGCTCCGTGGGCTTTTAGCTATATAGTTGACTGAACTCAGCTGAATCTATATAGGGGAATGCGCCTTTCAATGTAACTTTTTTACGGGACCAGTGTGTTGAAGGTGGGCTGATGACAGTGGAAAAAACGGATGAACCAAGTTTGTATTCCTGAGATTTCTTGTCACTCACTCTATATTGTCTGTTACTGCTAATCGATCACAGCGAGCGGGCTCCTTACAACAACGCAGAAATATAGCAGTAATTACTTGTCGCAGCAAATATATCAAGTAATATGACTGATTTTTAAGGCGCATCCAAAGTTCAGGGTGATCTAAGTAGAGAATAGAATGAGTGAAAAACAAGCCGCTGAAGGTGGTGAAAAGCGCAAAACAAATGACAGGCCAGCTGTCCGCATCGTAACAGTAACGGCAAAGAATGAAGGGCAGCGAGTCGATAACTTTTTGCTTTCTCAGCTTAAGGGTGTGCCAAAGTCTAAAATATATAAAGTCATTCGAAAGGGTGAGGTGCGGATTAATAAGGGGCGCTGCAAGCCTGAAACCAAATTGGCGATTGATGACCTTGTTAGAATTCCACCGATTGTTGTTGCAAGTAGCTCTAAAGGCGCTATTAGGGTGAGTGACAATCTTCTTGAGTTTATTGCCTCAGCTATTATTTATGAAGATAAGCAGCTGCTAGTAATCAACAAGCCTTCCGGTTTAGCTGTGCATGGCGGAAGTGGCGTTAATTACGGCTTAATTGAGGCGCTACGCAAGCGTTACCCGGAAACCCAGTTTCTTGAGTTGGTGCACCGCTTGGATAGGGATACATCGGGTTGTATCTTGGTGGCTAAGTCGCGGCCTGCCTTGCGAGACTTGCATGCGCAGTTTCGTAATGATGAGGTTAACAAGATTTACCATATGGCCGTTTTCGGTAAGTGGCCAAAGCATAAAAAGCGCGTTGACGCGCCCCTTAAGAAGAATGAATTAAAATCTGGTGAACGCATTGTTGTTGTACACCAGGACGGGAAGCCAAGTCAGACCTTGTTCAAGATCTTATCTAGTGCTGAGAATTTTACCTTAGTCGAAGCTAAGCCGGTGACCGGGCGAACTCATCAGATTCGTGTTCATGCCGCATTTTCCGGGCATGCAATTGTGGGGGATGATAAGTATATCCCGCGCGATTTGGTGCAGTTTAGAGGAATGGAAAAAGCTCGATTGATGCTGCATGCAAAAGAGATTCACTTTACCTTGCCTGGCGGTAGGGCGATGAGTTTTGAGGCGCCCTACGACGAAGTATATGAAGCTAATTTGAAAAAGATGGGCTTGGTGTAGTGTTATGAAGTACCCTGTATATATATTTGATTGGGACGGGACTTTAGTCGACTCTGAGCAGCATATTGTTGCGAGTCTTGAGTATGCCGCTAATAAGCTCTCCTTGCCCGATCTCGGGCATGATGCCTATAAGAATATTATTGGTTTAGGGATGGTGGAGGCTTTGCAAAGCTTGTATCCAAGCCTGTCGGATAAGGATGTTGAAA
Source organism: Oleiphilus sp. HI0117 (assembly GCF_001635235.1). Lineage (NCBI taxonomy): Bacteria > Pseudomonadati > Pseudomonadota > Gammaproteobacteria > Oceanospirillales > Oleiphilaceae > Oleiphilus > Oleiphilus sp. HI0117. The sequence continues at coordinate 9,498 of NZ_LWGA01001376.1, forward strand.
ATATGCGGCAATCTTATGCGGAGTTCTTTTTTCGCCGTGAGATGACGCAGGAAAATCTGTTTGACGGCGTTATTGAGACGCTTGAGGCGCTTAAGGCGGGTGGTCTTAGTTTGGCAGTTGCTACAGGTAAGAGTCGAAATGGCTTGAATCTCGCGTTAAAGGCGACCGGGCTTGGGCACTATTTTGATATTGAGCGCTGTGCGGACGAAACACGCTCAAAACCTCACCCAATGATGCTGGAAGAGATTTGTTCATACTATGGTGTGCCTGCGAAAGAGTGCGTGATGGTTGGCGACACGGAGTATGACTTGAAGATGGCTTCAAATTTCGGGATGGATGCAATCGGTGTGAGTTATGGGGTTCATGAAGTGAGTCGCTTGTCCGTACATGAGCCAAAAGCAATAATTGATCATTTTTCAGAGCTGATAAAGCTGAATGTAAGTTAGAGGGTAGTAAATTTTGGATTCAGAGAATAATACTAAAGAGTGGAAGTTGATTGAAAAGACTGTTTCTCAGTTAGGTGTTGAGCAGCGTAAGGCTCGTCGCTGGGGTGTGTTTTTTAAGCTGCTAACATTTGCTTATCTTTTTGTCTTATTGTTTATGATGAGCGAGGGTTTATCGCCGGATAAGATAAGTGATACTGAACAATATACCGCATTGGTTAATCTGGAAGGTGTGATTGCTTCAGGCGAAGAGGCGAATGCAGACTTTTTGGTGACGGGTTTGAGAGCAGCTTTTGAAGCTGAGGGAACTCAAGCTGTTGTCTTGCGCATTAATAGTCCTGGTGGCAGCCCGGTTCAATCAGGGTATGTTTATGATGAAATTAAACGACTTCGTGGCTTATACCCTGAAACGCCACTCTATGCAGTGATCAGCGATATTGGTGCTTCAGGTGCATATTACATTGCTGCGGCTGCGGATAAGATTTACGCTGATAAGGCAAGTTTGGTTGGTTCTATCGGTGTAGTGGCTTCAGGTTTTGGTTTTGTTGATACGATGAAGAAGCTTGGCGTCGAAAGACGTTTATATACAGCGGGAGCTCATAAGGGCTTTCTAGATCCTTTTAGCGATGAAAAGGGTGATGAGGTTGAGTTTTGGGAGTCGGTGCTGAATACCACGCATCAGCAGTTTATTGCTAAAGTGAAAGAAGGGCGTGGAGAGCGGTTGAAGGTTGATGAAGAGATCTTTAGTGGTCTGATCTGGAGTGGTGAGCAGGCCTTGGAAAAAGGTTTGGTTGATGGTTTGGGTAGTGCAGGTTATGTTGCAAGAGAAGTGGTTGGAGCTGAGGAAATTATTGATTTTACGCCGCAGCCAGACCCCTTTGAGCGCTTCACGAAAACGCTGGGTATTGCGGCAGGGAGTGCTGTAGGTAAACTTTTAACGACTAGCCCACTGACTATTCAGTAGTATGGTTTAGAATGACTAAAGGCGAGCATTAGCTCGCCTTTTTTTGTGCCTGGGAAATTCTAGCTATTCCAGAATAGTGTATTTCTTTCAGGTCGGGAAAGCTAAGTCGCTGGTCTATAACAGTATTGCTGCGTATAAATGAAGCTGAGTAGAGTTATGTACGTGGTTATCCCGGTGCCATTTTGATTTGGTCGTTGTAGGTTTGTAGCTAAATTGCAGGCATAAAAAAAGCGATCCGAAGATCGCTTTTTTGAAGGCTAGCTAAAGATTACTTAGCTGCTTTCTTTGCACGCTCTTCTTCCATTACTTTTTCAGCAACAGAGTTAGGGCATTGTGCGTAGTGATCAAATTCCATAGAGAACTGACCACGACCAGAGGTCATTGTACGTAGTGAGCCGATGTAACCAAACATTTCTGAAAGTGGTACATTTGCTTTGATGCGCACGCCAGAAGCGCCTGCATCCTGACCTTCGATCATGCCACGACGACGGTTCAAATCACCAATTACGTCACCAACGTGATCTTCAGGCGTAAATACGTCAACCTTCATGATTGGCTCAAGAAGCTTAGGTTGTGCCTTTGGAATTGACTGACGGAAAGCGCCTTTTGCAGCAATTTCAAATGCAACAGCAGAGGAGTCAACCGCGTGGAAACCACCGTCGAACAGCTCAACCTCAACATCTAGTACTGGGAAGCCAGCAAGAACACCGGTCTCCATCATGCTTTGGAAGCCTTTCTCGATAGCTGGGAAGAATTCCTTAGGTACGTTACCACCTACAACTGTAGATGAGAATGTGAAACCAGAATTCTGCTCACCTGGCTTGATACGGTAATCGATCTTACCGAACTGACCAGAACCACCAGACTGCTTCTTGTGCGTATATGAATCTTCAACTTCAGCCGTGATTGTTTCACGGTATGCAACCTGAGGTTCACCAACTTCTAGCTCAACGCCATAAGTACGGTTCAGGATGTCTACTTTGATGTCTAGGTGAAGCTCACCCATTCCGCGTAGAATTGTTTCACCTGAGTCTTCGTCAGTGTGAACCTGGAATGTTGGATCTTCTGCAACCATCTTACCGATCGCGATACCCATTTTCTCAGAACCGCCTTTGTCTTTAGGCTTAACAGCAATCGAGATTACTGGCTCAGGGAAGACCATCGCTTCAAGTGTACATTCGTGCTTGGGATCACAAAGTGTGTGACCTGTTTGAACGTTTTTCATGCCGACGATTGCAAGGATGTCACCAGCTTGAGCTGAATCTAGCTCGTTACGATCTTCAGCTTCCATCTCACACATACGGCCGATACGCTCAGTCTTACCTGTGAAGGAGTTAAGTACTGTGTCGCCTTTGTTCAGCTTACCTGAATAAACTCGGATAAAGGTAAGTGCGCCGAAACGGTCATCCATGATCTTAAATGCAAGTGCGCGGAATGGCTCGTCAACAGCAACTGTAGCAACTTCGCCAGTTGGCTCGCCCACTTCATCAGTCAATGGCTGAGGAATAACTTCTGTGGGTGAAGGCAAGTAGTCAACAACAGCATCAAGAATTAACTGGATACCTTTGTTCTTAAATGCAGAGCCACAGTAAGTAGGGAAGAATGTCAGGTCATTAGTACCTTTACGAATACAGGCTTTGATCTGTTCCGTAGTTGGCATTTCGCCTTCCATGTACGCCATCATGATGTCGTCATCAACCTCAACAGCTGTTTCAATCAACTGCTCGTGATACATGTCTACATCGTCAACCATATCGGCTGGAACGTCTTCTACTTTGAAGTTTTCAGGTAGGCCTGTGTCATCCCAAACATAAGCTTTCTTAGAAAGAATATCGACAACACCAACAAAGTCATCTTCGGTTCCGATTGGAAGAGTCATAACTAGCGGCTTAGCGCCTAGTACGTTCTCTACCTGGTCAACAACTTTCAAGAAGTCAGCACCTAGACGGTCAAGCTTGTTTACGAAGATGATACGAGCAACGCCAGACTCATCTGCATAACGCCAGTTTGTTTCTGATTGAGGTTCAACACCACCAGAACCACAGAATACACCGATACCACCATCAAGAACTTTCAAAGAACGATATACTTCTACTGTGAAGTCAACGTGTCCAGGAGTATCTATGATGTTCATGCGGTGATCATCCCAGAAGGTTGTGATCGCTGCAGACTGGATAGTAATACCACGCTCAGCTTCCTGCTCCATAAAGTCAGTTGTAGATTCACCATCGTGAACCTCACCAGTCTTATGGATCTTACCAGTTAGCTTTAGAATACGTTCTGTAGTGGTTGTTTTACCAGCATCAACGTGAGCGAAGATGCCTATATTTCTGTATTTGGATAGATCTGTCATTATTCTACTCAATAAGTTCAGGGCGGAAAAAAATTTGCGGTAGTATACAGGATTTTTTTCGAAAGTTTGAAAAAAAACGTAACATTTTATGCCTGGGCAAAAAATAGTCGTATTTAATTTATTTAGGCAGCTATTTTTTCTGCCATGGGCTGTTACATAAGTCGATATAAAGCGCTTCAACTTTGCTACGAGCCCAAGGGGTTTTTCTTAGGAATTTTAAGCTGGACTTAATGCTCGGGTCGTATTGAAAGCAACGAACAGGAATTCTATTGCCTAGTTCTTCCCAGCCGAAATGAGATTCAAGCTTTATAAGAATCTTTTCTAAAGTCATTCCATGAAGAGGGTCGTGGGACTGGTCATGCACCTTGTGTGTCTCGCTATATTATTCGCCGGTTTTAATCAGGTAGATACCATCACTCTCTATACGGATCTGCCGTTGTTTATAAAGTGTGCCTATTGCGGTCTTGAATGCTTTTTTACTGATTGAAAATGCATCGTATATTTCCTCTGGCTTACTCTTGTCAGAAAGAGGCAGGTAGCCTTCACTTTTTTCTAACCTGTCGAGCACTCTCTCGGCTAAATTTTCTATTTTCTTAAATCCGGGAGCATGAAGCGACAGGTCTACTTTACCGTCATTTCTAACTTGCTTGATAAAGCCTTTAACTTTTTGGCCAATCTTGAGGGGGCGGACGACATCACTAAAAAATAAAAGGCCCCAATATTGGTTGTCAATAACGGCACTGTAGCCTAAGTCCGTTGTAGCAGAGATTGCTAAGTCTACTTTTTGGCCTTGTTTATAATCGTTAGGGAGGCGACCAATATACTTGTTGAGTTTTGTTGACGCGGCAATGCGGTGAGTTTCTTCATCAGTGTATATGTATACAAGGTAAGACTTTCCAACTTCCATTGTCATATGTTGTTGGTTATAAGGTACCAGCAAATCCTTTGGTAGCCCCCAGTCTAAAAAAGCGCCGATATTATTTACATCCGTTACTTCTAAAAACGCGACTTCGCCCACTTGCGCCCGTGGTGTTTGGGTCGTGGCGATAAAGCGATCTTTGGAGTCAAGGTAGACGAAAACATTAAGCGGATCACCAACTTCACAATCTTCAGGCACATAGCGTTTTGGCAGAAGTATTTCACCAAGCCAGCCGCCTTGTAGGTAGGCGCCCTGAGGCTCGAATTTGATAACTTCTAATAAATTATTGCGACCGATTTTTGCCAAAGTATACGTACCTGTTCAGACAGATTTGAGGGAGTAATTTTCGCAGAGTGTACATCTCTTTTACGTCAATCACTAGGTATATTCCTAAAACTATATTAGTATTGTCTAATATAGTTAAGGTTTAATTGATGATGTGAGCTAAAAGAGGAAGGTTAAGTGAACAATAACGAGCCCTTGGTAATCGATTACTTTAGTGATGTTCTGTGTATCTGGGCGTGGATTGCCCAAAGACGAATTGAGGAAATGAAAGAAGAGTGGGGGGAGCAGGTTTTGCTGCGCCGACACTATATTAACCTCTTCGGCGATACGAAAACGCGAATGGCAAAACAATGGGGGGAGCGCGGTGGCTACGAAGGCTTCGGTCGTCATGTGCAAGATGCTGCGGCTCCTTATGATAATGCGCCGGTTAACCCGGAAATCTGGAAGACTGTGCGGCCAAAATCCTCTTTGAATGCGCACTTAGTCCTCAAGGCTTGTGAGCTAGCGTATAGCCCTCAGCGCTCTGCTGATTTAATGCTGTTAGTGCAAAAAAGTTTTTTTGTCGATAATCTGGATGTGGGCTTGCTTGATAATGTGCTCTTGCTGGCTAAGCAAAGTGGTATGGATAGCGATGCATTAAAAACCTTGATTGATGAAGGTGATGCGGCAGCACTATTGATGAGCGACTATCAGAAAGCAGCAGAACTGAATATTAAAGGCAGTCCTTCATGGATTATGAATAATGGTCGACAAGAACTCTTTGGAAACGTTGGTTACCGAATATTACGAGCCAATATTAAAGAGGTCTTGTCGAAACCGGGCTATGAAGCGAGCTGGTGCTAGTCTACGTCGGTGCCGGCTTCATCTTCTCCGATCACTTCTTTTTCTTTTAGGGCTGCTTCGTACCAATGCTTCATTGAAGGTAGGGTAAGCAAGCGGTCGATATAAGCTCTGCTGGTATCCGATACTTCAATTTGATAAGTCGCAAAACGGGAAGCAACCGGAGCAAACATGCAGTCGGCAATGGAGAACTCTCCAAACAACCAATCGCCATCATGGCGGTTGAGCGCATCTTGCCACATGCCGTCGATGCGTTGAATATCCTTAATGCAGTCCTCATGGAGGTTGACTTTACGAGTAGCCCGGCAGTTCATAGGCAGGGCGCTTCTTAAGGCTGGAAAACCTGAGTGCATTTCAGCGCAGTAGGCTCGGGCAGTGGCTCTGTCACTTGGGTCTTCAGGCCAGCCTTTACCTTTAAGATATTGCTCGGAAACATACTCACAAATTGCCAATGAGTCCCAGACTGTAAGGTCCTTACCTTCCTTGTCATCAATCAGTACAGGAACTTTGAAGGTGGGGGAGTAATCCGCGAGGCGCTGATGGGTATTTTCTTCAAAAAGGAATACTTTAATTTCGTCGAACGGGATGTCAAAGTGAGTCAGTAATAGCCAGGGCCGAAGTGACCATGATGAATAATTCTGATTACCAATAACTAGTTCCATATCTGTCTTCCTATTTTTAGTGTTTATCCGCCTGAACGTTTTACTTTGTAGCCTTGCTCAGTAAGAATCTTCAATAGCAGTTCACGGTGATCGCCTTGGATTTCGATATTTCCATCCTTCACTGCACCACCGACACCACATTTCTTTTTGAGCTCTTTGGCGAGACCTTTTAGCTCGTTGTTTTTTAGCAGTATTCCACTTAAGACGGTCACACCTTTGCCTTTTCGGCCTTTCGTGTCGAGGCTTACACGTACGATGCCGTCTCCCTCTGGAGTTTGGTCTGCAGAGCAAGTGCATTCGTCAATGGCTTGTTCACACTCTGGACAAGTTCGCCCTGTTTCGGTGGAGTAGACAAGTCGATTGTTTCTAGGCATTGCTTTTGCTCTCTTTGAGTTCCATATGTGAAGAATGTTTTAAATTACTTTTATTGAGGTGGCGCACCCAATACAGTGCACCCGTGCCAACTATTATATTAGCAAGGCTTGTGGCCAGATATATACCCGCGAGATCAAAAAAATTACCAAGCGCTAATGCCAAGGGAATAAAAATTACGATTAAGCGTAGAAGTGACATGACCAAAGAGGGCATTGGTCTGCCGATACCGTTAGCTGCTGACGAGCTCAGCATAATGATGCCAAGAAATAGATAGCTGATAGGCACTAAGTATAAGTAGAGGGTGGAGGACTCAATAACTGATTCGTCTGCCGAAAACAACCCGGTTAGAGGCTTGGCAAATAGCCATAAACAAACGCTTGCCCCCAGTCCCCAAAGTGCAACGAACTTGAAGCTCATCTTAAGTGCTTCGAAAACCCGGTCATGTTTTTCTGCGCCCCAATTTTGGCCAACAAAAGGGCCCATAATGGAGGTTAGCCCCATAATTACGACAAGAAAGATTGCTTCAATACGTGACGCAACACCAAAACCGGCAACAGACTCGGGGCTGAATCGGGCTACAAGCCAGGTTGTTATCGCGATTGAAAGTGGTGCAATTAGATTTGTTCCTACAGCGGGAACAGCTATTTTGAGGATTGCCTGCCAGCTTTGTAATACCCGGCCATAGCAGCTCTTAAGGCTCAAGAAGTCGAACTTCTTTATCAATACATACAAACCAATTACCAGGGCAATCGAATACGCACAAACGGTTGATATGGCAGCGCCAGCTAGCCCAAGTTTAGGGAAACCAAGCAAGCCGAAAATTAGAATGGGGTCTAATATCATATTCACTATTGCAACGCTTATCATAACCATGCTGGGTAGTTTTGTATTGCCGGCAGCGCGAATAGCCGAATTACCGACCATCGGTATAACCACTACAAAGCTGGCTAGAAACCAAATATCCATAAACTCATGTATGAGCTCAAACAAGTCCTGCGGTGCGCCAAGTAGGGTGAAGATCGGATCCATAAAATGGTAGCCAAGTACGGCAAAGCAGATGGCTACGATCAGGGCGATTAATATCGCTTGTGTGCAGTATGCTTGCACTAAGGTATGTTGTTGAGCCCCAATTGCACGAGCGATAACGGAAGAAGTTCCAATGCCAATGCCAAATGCCAGACTTAATAGGATAGAGATAATTGGAATGGTAAAACTCATTGCGGTGAGTTCGCGAGTGCCGAGTTGTCCGACATAATAGGTGTCTACAATGTTCATCGACATGATGGCCAAGATGCCGCCAATCATAGGAACCGTCATTTTGTAGAGCTGCTGGCTGATATTGCCTTCGGTAAGGTTGCGTTTTCTCAAAATATTAACGAATAGTTATACTTCAGTGTCGTAGGCTAGAGGATGAATAGAATCTTTAGGGGACTATATCACGAACTTCGATGAAAAGAGTGCTTAAAGGGAGGGGAGATCAGGGCGCGTCTTTTTGCTGTTCATTGGGTTTGCCCTCAGCTGGCGTTTCATCGGAGTTTTGTTTTGCATCACTATCATCGCTTGGTGCTTGCGTTTTGTGCTTATGTACCTGGCTCATTTTGGATCTGAGCACTTCCATCTGTTCCTCTTGAGTCTCAATCATTTCTTGTAAAGCATCTTCCTGCTCAGCGATAAAGTGAAGAGACATATTGAATGCTTGTTTAGTAAACTCAAGAACGCGTTCGTAGCCTTCATCCGATAGCTGTCTCGCTTGGTCTTGAGAACGGTAAATATTGATGAACTGTCGCTCTCTTTCATAATGAAGAGGAAGGCGTCCGGCACCCCAGTCATTCAAGATTTTCCATGTGTCTGGTGCGTAGGTTCTACTGTATTTGAGAATGAAAGGAATAGGGTCGTTTCTGGCAAGAAGGGCGGCCAGGCGGAGTATTAGTTCGAAAGAGAGAGTGGCTGTGCCATTCTCTACAGCTTCGATAACGGACTTATCTTTCAGGTTTACAGCTTCGCTAAGCTCACTAACTGTCAGGCCGGCAACCTCGCGAAGGTCTTTAAGGGACTGACCGGCAGATACCATAAGTTTTAATTGGTCCTGCGACTGAATGATGGCCTTGCCGACTTTATAGGACGTGCCGCCAGTTTTCTTAGCGAACTTGAAGGCGCTCGTGGTTGCACCTGAAACACGCCCTAAAAAGTTACTGATAGACTCTTCAGACACCCAAGGTTCAGTTTTTTCACTCTTGGAGCGAGAGTTTGCAGACTTTTTTTCATCTGACTTGGGCTTTTCAGAGTTTTTCTCGCTCATATGTCGTGCCACGCTATATCAGTGTCGAGTGTTACCGAATCAAGCTCTATTGCTAAAGAGCATTGGCTAAGGCATTCGCGCTAACTTGCTGTAAAGAAATAAAGTCTAATAAGACTTCAGCACTTTCCTCAACGATAAAGTCTGGTTCTTGTGCTTTGTCTGTTTCAATAGGCTTTTCATCTTCGCTGTCACGCCAGGCCTGAAGAGATTCAAATTCTGGCTTTTGTTCAAGTCGGCGGCGCTTGTTAAGTAAGTCCAAGCGTGCCTTGTCGAAGGCTTCGTCTTCGGTTTTTCGTTTTTGTTCGTTAATCGTTACTTTTTCTATACCGCGCTGAGATTCTAGTAATTCTATTTCTTCTAACAAAAGTACGTATTCAGGATGTTGTGTAATACGTGTGATATGGCTCTCGGCTAGTTTTTGGCTAAGCGGG
>NZ_LWGA01001377.1:0-1162 GCF_001635235.1 Oleiphilus sp. HI0117
CATAAACGAGAAGTCTAGACGATTAGAACTATTCATAGACTTACTGCTTTGTGAATCCCGCTTTGTTGCCTCCTTAATGATTTGGGCTTGGCTATTGTGCTAGGCTTTCGTCTGCACAATATATGAACTTCTCCATTTGAAGATGACCGCAGCAACTGTAGGGTAGGCTAGCAATGAATAAAACAATCGTAATAACCGGAGCCAGTGATGGTATTGGCAAGGCCTTGGCATGGGAGATGGCAAAGCGAGGTTATGATCTTGGTCTTAGCGCACGTAGAGAAACCCTGCTGCAATCATTAAAAGCCGAGATCCATAAAGCCTACCCTGAAGCAAGGATAGAAATAGCGCGGCTTGATGTCACTGATACTTCGCAGGTGGATGAGGTGATTAAGGGCTTTCAATCTTCTTTGGGGCGTTTAGATATGATCGTTGCTAATGCCGGGATTGCCCGCTCAGGCAAAGCCGAGATTGCCTCTTTAGATGACCAGCTCGCCGTAATCAATACTAATCTAAATGGTGCTATCGCTACCGTCAGGGCTGCGCTTAAAGCATTCCGGACCCAAGGTGGTGGGCATATTGTGGCAACCGCTTCCGTTGCGGGCTATCGAGGTTTACCAAGAAATGCTGCGTATTCTGCTTCAAAAGCGGGTTTGGCTACCTATATGGAGGCGGTTAGGCTGGAGACCTTAAATGACAATGTTGATGTGAGTGTCATTAACCCCGGTTTTATCGATACGGAAATTAACCGTAGTTTGCCCAGCAGGCCCTTTGTTATCAATGTAGAGCAGGGCGCTAAGCAGTTTGCCGATCTGGTTGAAAAGAAAGTTAAAGCTTCTACCCTTCCTCGAATGCCTTGGGCGATTGTTGCGCCTCTTATGCGTGTTTTACCGGATTCTCTGATTGCTAAAATGTAGTTTTGGTTACTAGTCACTTATGCGCTCGAAGGTCGCCGGGGTTGAACTGATCGGTGGGTGAATCTGGAGTGCGTGATGATCGTGAAATTGATTTATCTCATTGGCTGGTCGTGGCAGTGCCAGNCAGTCCTTCACCTTTGATGCTTCGATTAACAAAGGCATTCTATGGTGATAAATTCCACAATTAGGGTCGGCTTCGCATGTGAGGGTAACAAGCTGGAAGCCACCTGAGTTCAGTGGAAATAGTA
>NZ_LWGA01001378.1:0-449 GCF_001635235.1 Oleiphilus sp. HI0117
ACTTGATGAGCAGTACGGCTACATCCGTATCACTCAATTTCAGGCACAAACTGGTAGCGACTTCGCCAAAGGCCTTAAAAAGCTTCAAGATGAAACTGAAGAACTTGCAGGCTTAGTTATTGACTTAAGAAACAACCCTGGAGGCGTACTTCGTGCTTCAGTAGAAGTTGCCGACCAGTTGATTGAAGAAGGTCTCATCGTTTATACAAAAGGCCGTGCTAGCGAAGCCGATTTAAGCTTTAACGCGACACCTGGTGACGATGCTAATGGCATACCCATTATCGTTCTTATTGATGGAGGCTCCGCATCAGCTTCTGAAATCTTGGCCGGAGCACTTCAAGATCACAATCGGGCAGTCATAATGGGAACACAGAGCTTCGGCAAAGGCTCTGTACAGAACGTCATGGCTCTTGATGCTGAATATGGGCTTAAGCTAACAACTGCCCGCT
>NZ_LWGA01001379.1:0-1046 GCF_001635235.1 Oleiphilus sp. HI0117
CATATCATCAGTGCTGAGCATTTACAGAATGCACAGCGCTTCAAACAAATCTATGCAAGGTATCAGCAAGCCAGAGACTTAATTAGCGTCGGAGCTTATGTTAAAGGTTCTGACCCACAAACTGATTTTGCTATCGAAAGAATTGAAAAGATGAAGCAGTTCCTGCGGCAGGGATTAACTGAGGAGTCTGAAGCGCCCAGAGCGATAGCGGAAATGTCACAAACGATTGCTGCTGCAGCTCAAGCGCAATAATCTAGCTTGCGCTACAGTCTATAAGGTTGTCTATGAAGAAGTCGCAGCGTTTGAAGGTAGTTCTTGATCAGGCAGTGCGAAACGAGCAAGCGGCTTTGGAGCAGATGACAGCTGCAAAGCGCTATTTGGACGATCAGACTGCGCAAATGGATAATCTCAAACAATATCATAATCAATACCTTGCTGATATGAAGCGAGGCCTTGGTAGCGTCCAGAGCGTTACTCAATTGCAGTCAAGCTTGCACTTTGTTAATCAAATTGATGTCGCAATCCAGCAACAACAGCTTGTTGTTGATCAGGGACAAAAAGCGTTCAATATTACCAAAGAAAAGTGGTCAGCTTTGCACCAAAAAACCAAAGGCTTGGCAGACCTTATTCAGCGCTACAAGGATGAGGAAAACGCACTTGCCGACAAGCGTGAGCAAAAGCAGTTGGAAGACGCTCTTCAAGCCAGGATGTTTCGCCGAAAATAGATCGCTGCATCAAAGGCTTGGCTTAATAATAAGCTTCATTGATGATCAATCCTTTCTTTAGCCTCTCATTGCCGATCTAGGGATAAAAAATCAGTTTATGATTTGTGGTATTCCTGAAAATAGCTACTAAAGTTAGTTGAAGAAATAACTATTTGGTGAGATTTAGGCTGATTATGAGTGAAGCAGCAATTGAGTTAGAAGGTGTTGTGAATATCGCTAAGGTTGAGTCGCTACATCATGAGATGGAAGAGATTCTTAAATTAGCATCTCCAACCGTTATCAGTGCGGGAGAAGTATCGAGAGTGGATACTGCAGCCTTGC
>NZ_LWGA01001380.1:0-997 GCF_001635235.1 Oleiphilus sp. HI0117
ATCGTTCAAGAGAGGGTTTGATGGCAAAGTCATTACAAGAGCAACTATTAGGTGCTGGCCTGGTAGATAAGAAAAAAGCAAAAAATATTCAAAAAGAGAAACGTGTTCAACGTAAGCAAACTCCAAAAGGCCAAGCAGTACAAAACGAAGCCGAAGCGCGAATAGCTCAGCAGAAAAAAGAAAAAGCTGAAAGAGACAAAGCACTGAATCAGGCGAAGCTGGAAGAGCAGAATCGAAAAGCAATTAAGGCTCAGGTAAAACAATTAATTGAAATGAACACCGTACCTAGTGAAGGTGACGATATTGGATTTCAATTTGCTGTCGATAAAAAGATCAAAAAGGTCTATATANCAGAACAGCAACAAACTCATTTATTGAAAGGCAGGTTAGCAATAGCCAATTTAGATGAAAGTTTTATCTTAATACCAGCAACAGCGGCCACTAAAATAATAGAGAGAGATGAGGCAGCGATTGTCTACCACATGGAGAAGTCACAGCCGCAAGATACAGAAATAGAAGAAGATGATCCGTATAAAGATTATCAAATACCTGATGACTTAATGTGGTAAACCTATGATCTGAGGTGCTGGTTTGTGGCATTTAGCATGCCCTTGAACCAGTTCTTCATAAATAGCCTTGAACTCGCTGCCGATAAGCTTTTGTAGAGGGAATTTTTCTTTTTCAAGACGAAACTCGACATTACCGGGAAAGAATATAAAAGTGAGGTAGGCTCCTTTCACTGAAATGAGTTCGGAAATGCCTTTATGGGATGTGTACTTGCATAATTCCTCGATATTTTCACTAGCGGGTGTTTTAGTCTTCTGTTCAACATGCTTCTTTGCGATTGGTGCCTTTAAGTGACTCAAGCTTGTACAAGCATCAAGTGTCAGCGCAGTCAGAAGGATAAAGAGAAGTCTTAGCATGCTTGTATACTATTCCTGGGGTCGAGATTTAAGATATTTTGCGGGAGAAATTCCGGTCCAGCGTTTAAAAGCAC
>NZ_LWGA01001381.1:0-269 GCF_001635235.1 Oleiphilus sp. HI0117
CTAGCTTATTCTGGAATGCCTTAGCCTAATGCCCGAAGCTCTTCATAAGACCTTTAAGCTTGTCACCACCTTTCTCTTCAAGTTTCTCCATCAGCTTCTCTTTAGCTTTCGCTTTCAGTTTTTCCGTCTGCTTTGCTTTAGCTTCTTTGATAAGCTTATCAAGTATTTGTTTACCCATAGCCTGAGCAAGTTCCTTTGGAGGAAGGCCCGCACTTCCACCTACATTCGAGACAGCAAAGGTGGGGAGAGTTTCATCATACTTTTTCTGG
>NZ_LWGA01001382.1:0-775 GCF_001635235.1 Oleiphilus sp. HI0117
GTGATCCCAGGTATTTCGTCTGTGAATGCTGCTGCCAGCGCGATGATGCAACCGCTTACAATGTTAAAAGAATCGTTTGTTGTGGTCAGTGGCCGTCATCAGGATTCGCAAATAGAGCGAGCCCTTAGCGAGCACGATAGTGTGGTGATCATGAAAGCAGGGCAGGCCCGCCCAAGAATATTGGCATTGCTTGAGCGAACGGGAAGATTAGCCGACGCCACGTATCTTGAATATATCGGCCGAGATAATCAGAAGATTGTGAGCGATATAACTCAATTATCTCCAGAGCAAGGGCCGTATTTTTCTTTGTTTGTGGTTTTACCATCGGCAGATCGTAGCTCAGAGGAGAGAAGTCGTGATTAGAATTTTCGCGTTAACCGAAGCCGGGCGCTGTTTGGCAGAACGCTTAGCAAGCGCAATTAGAACCGATTCAACTGCGCTTACGAATGAAGTCGAGGTGTCGTTTAAACCGCAACCCTTTGCGCAAACGGTGCAAGACTCATTTCGCGCCGGCGAACGACAGATTTTAATCTGTGCCACAGGCATTGTCATGCGAACACTCGCGCCGGTAATGGTGAACAAACATGAAGACCCGCCCGTCCTCGTTCTGGATGAACGTGGCGAATTTGTTATTCCCTTGCTGTCCGGGCATGAAGGTGGCGCGAATGAGTTTGGGCGAATTATTTCGGAAGTACTCAGTGCAAGCTTGGTCTTAACGACGGCGGATCCGTATTTGAAACCAATCTACATCGTGGGCATGGGCTGCGAGCGGCAT
>NZ_LWGA01001383.1:0-1173 GCF_001635235.1 Oleiphilus sp. HI0117
AACGTTAAGCTAGGTCGCTATCAGCTAGCTTTAATGCAAGAACGCGCCGGCGCAGGCCAAACACCGGAAATGTTTCTAATCGATATCCGCAGCCGTCCTCTGGAGAATGGTTGTTCTCGCCCCTTGAAGCAGCGAATCGGAGAAGAGCTTGCTCAAGGCAACCAAGTAATCATATTCCAAAACCGCAGAGGCTTTTCACCAACACTAATGTGTAATAGCTGCGGTTGGCTCGCCCAGTGCCCTCACTGTGATGCACGCCTTACTGTTCATAGTCGCCCACCTCAGCTACATTGCCATCACTGCAATCATAAAGAAATCATTCCAAGAGCCTGTCATGAATGCAACCACACAAGTCTGACACCACTTGGCGCAGGCACCGAAAGACTAGAGTTTGGACTGCAGGCACAATTCCCGAGCGCCAGCGTGGTGCGTATTGACAGAGACAGCATAAAGAACCAAAAACAAATGACTGAGCTAGTCGAGCAAATCAATAAGGGAGAGCCTTGCTTGTTGATTGGCACACAAATGCTCGCAAAAGGGCATGACTTTCATAACGTCACCCTGGTCGCCATCATCGATGCCGACGCCAGTTTTTTTAGCGCCGACTATCGAGCCATTGAGCGCAGCGCACAGCAACTTTTACAGGTTTCAGGGCGCACGGGCCGCGGTAACAAGCATGGCACAGTGCTCATCCAGACACGCCAACCAGAACACCCCATCTTTGAACCTATTCTGCGTAGTGACTATACAAGCATTGCTCAGCAGGAGCTTGAAGAGCGCCAATATTGCGAGCTGCCGCCTTTCTCAAAAATGCTCACTATCCGGGCTGAGTCAGCCAAGGCTGAGGCAAACCTTGAAGAGTTGAGTTCAATTAAAAACTTGGTGCTAGCAAGTTACTCTAACGAGGCAGCGATACAAATATCGGGCCCCATTGAAGCAAATATCGCCAGAAAGTCTGGAATCTACCGAAGCTACTTGCATTTATTTATTTCAGATATGAAGGCTCGCTCGCAGCTTGTACATAGCTTGCGCTGTTATCTAGATTCGCGTAAATCCCATAAAACCAAGCTATATATCGACGCAGACCCCCTCGATTACGTCTAATAGCAATACTTGGAGTCAGAGTAAAAAGCGCACTTTTTACTCTAACTCCAAGTATTAGCGTTTAAATCT
>NZ_LWGA01001384.1:0-546 GCF_001635235.1 Oleiphilus sp. HI0117
TTTAGGCTTGGTTCAATATATTCCGATAGCCTTTCACACATTAGTGCACGTACCAGCGCCATATAGTGCAGCGCTTCGGGCTTGTCGTCCAACTTGCTTAATGCCAGCAAGCTGGCCCAGCTCTTAATTTTATCTATGCCCAGTAAGGTGACTGCCTTGTGAATAGAGTCGATGGTGTTGCTTCGTTTAAAGGCGGCAGAGTTAATTAGCTTGAGAAGCTTGAAGCTTAGTGCCGGGTCTCGGGAAATAATGGAGGTTAAGCCATCCATATCAATCTCGGGTGCTTGAATTTCAGAAATTAGGTTAATTATTGCCATTTTTCCTGCAGCGATTTTCTTACCTTTAATTATCTCGGGCTTGGATAAAAAATAGCCTTGGAAGAGGTCGCAGCCAAGTTCGTGGCAGCGCTTAAATTGCTCAGGTGTTTCGATCTTTTCCGCCAGAAGAGTTACGTCATGCTGCTTAAGGTTTTTAATAGTTGCCTGTAATTCATCATCGTCCATTTCAGGTAGTTCTAGTTTAATAATGTCTACCAGTGGCAATATG
>NZ_LWGA01001385.1:0-788 GCF_001635235.1 Oleiphilus sp. HI0117
GCTAGCATGATATGATCACCTTCCTGCTGTGCTGACAGAACCACCTGCCCTATACGTTCCTTACCTTTCGTCACACGGTCATCAGGCATTTCAATGCCGTGGTCTACAGCGTTTCGTACAAGGTGAACCAAGGGGTCAGATAGCGCTTCAACAAGGTTCTTATCAAGGTCAGTATCTTCACCAACCAGAACCAGGTTAACCTCTTTCTTAAGGTTCCGAGCCAAATCTCGCACAACCCTGGGAAAACGTCCAAAGACCTTCTTAATCGGCTGCATTCGAGTTTGCATAACCGCTGACTGAAGATCACCTGTTACGACATCTAAGTTGGACACAGCCTTCTGCATGGACTCGTCACTGCTTGCATCGCCAAGACGTTTTAGTCGGTTACGCACAAGCACCAATTCACCCACCATATTCATGATATCGTCTAGGCGCTTTGTATCAACACGAACTGTTGTTTCTGTCGCTATGGTTTCATTCTTCTTCGATGCCGCTTTAGCAGCTGGTTTTGCAGCCGGCTTTGGCTTAGCTGCAGCTGCTGAGGCTGGGGCCGGTGCAGGCGCTGGCTTTGGTGTGGGCTCTGGAGCCGGCGCAGAACTGGCAGCAGCCTTGGTCGTTGGCGACCCGCCTGCTCCATGAAGTTCATCCAGTAGCTTTTCGAACTCATTATCGGTAATCAACTCTCCATCACCGCTAGCAGGAGTAGCTGACGCTTCAGACGTGGCATCACCTGCAGCAATACCTTCGCTATTGAACTGACCTTCACCATGCAAGTCATCCAATAGTTT
>NZ_LWGA01001386.1:0-9230 GCF_001635235.1 Oleiphilus sp. HI0117
TTATTGGAAATAACAGCGCTGATCTTTCCAGGGATTTCTTCACGTTGATAGGCGTCGATTAAGGCTTGAAGGTTGCTGCCGCTACCCGATATCAAAACAACGACAACAGGATCTCGTCCTTCCATTACTAAGCGCCTAGTCCATTTAGTTGGACTTGCTCTTCGTCGGAAGATGTGTCGGCAATTTCACCAATTACCCAAGCACTTTCGCCTTCAGCTTCTAAAAGCTTGATGGCTGATTCTTCTGAACCGGCTGGAACGGCGATGATCATGCCAACACCGCAGTTGAAGGTGCGATACATTTCAACAGGATTTACGTTACCTGCTGATTGAAGCCATTTGAATACTTCAGGCAATTCCCAGCTCTGGGTCTCGATGACTGCTTTAGTTCCTTCAGGTATTACGCGAGGAATATTCTCAAGTAAGCCACCGCCCGTGATATGTGAAAGGGCATGCACCTCACCTTCTTTGATCAATTTAAGAAGAGATTTAACGTAAATCTTTGTTGGCTCAAGCAAGGCCGATTTTAGGTCGGTATCGCCAATTTCCTGGTTTAGGTCAGCGTTTGATACTTCTATAATCTTGCGAATTAAAGAGTAGCCATTCGAGTGTGGACCTGAAGAAGCGAGGCCAATTAACTTGTCGCCAGCCTTAACTTTGGTGCCATCTATAATCTCAGACTTCTCAGCAATGCCAACGCAAAAACCAGCCAAGTCATAATCTTCGCCTTCGTACATGCCGGGCATTTCAGCAGTTTCACCGCCGACTAGTGAGCAACCAGATAGGTCGCAACCAGCGCCAATGCCTGTTACTACATCGGCAGCAACGTCAACATTCAGTTTACCTGTAGCGTAATAGTCAAGGAAGAATAATGGCTCTGCGCCACCAACAATAAGATCGTTAACGCACATGGCAACGAGATCAATACCTATCGTATCGTGCTTATTGAAGTCCATGGCTAATCTTAGTTTTGTGCCAACACCGTCGGTACCGGAAATCAAAACCGGTTCTTTATAGCCCTTCGGCAACTCAAACATTGCGCCAAAACCGCCTAGACCGGCCATTACTTCCGGTCTACGAGTTTTTTTGGCGACACCTTTAATTCTTTCTACTAGCTCATTTCCCGCATCGATATCGACGCCAGCGTCTTTGTAGCTAAGTGAAGGGTTTGTATTTGAGTCAGAATTATTAGTCATATGAGCTAAAACCTTGGCTTTTTAAAATTGGCGCGATTCTACCAGTTGTTTGGAGTCTCGCCAAATGCTAGCAGTAAAAAATAACATATTCGTAGTGATTTAAAAAAATATTAGAAAGTAGGTGTGCAAAGCACGGCTGATGGTTGTTTTATGAGTGTTTCGAGAATATTATGATAAACCTTTCAAATACTGAGCATAAGTGGCACTTACTTGGTCAATATTATTCGTTTTTTCGTACTTGTTTCGCTAGCCTTTTTGAGTTCACACTCAATCGCTGTCCAGCTAGGTAATTTATATAACGCTTCTGTCGCAGTACCTTCGCAAGACCCTTCCGATCGTATGCTAGGCTTTGAGCAGGCGCTGCATCAGGTGTTGATCCGTGTTACTGGTGATGAGGAATTGTTGCAGGATTCTTCTGTGAATTCTAAGTTTCGCTCACCTGAAAACTACGTGCTCTCATTTGCCTACAGAGAAAACCCCGCGTATAGCGTTTATCTTGAGGTGCTTGCTGAGCGCGAAAGGCTCGCTATGGAGTTTACAGATGAAGGTGCAGACGTTGAACAGGAGCCTGGTTCTATGCCTAGTTCCGCTCAGACCGGCCAAGAAGAGTTAACTGAGTCGTTAATAGCCGAGCCCGCCGTACCTGACCAATATATGCTGGATGTTGCATTCGCAGAATCGCCCATAGAAGCGGGTTTGCAATCACTGTCTCTTCCTATTTGGGGGCGGTCTCGTCCTTCAATTCTGGTTTGGGTGGTGATGTCTGATGAACAAGGGCAGCGAAGCGTTATCGGCGCTTCCGAACTGGATGAGGTGCTACCTGAATTGACTGGCATTGCTGAGACTCGAGGTTTGCCGCTTTTTATTCCTGTGGCCGATCTGACAGACCTTTCGCTTTTAGATGTTGACGGATTATGGGGCCTGTTTTCTGACTCCCATATTGATGCTAGTAAGCGCTATGGCACCGACGCTGTTGCAATTGTACGCTTGCAAAGTTCCATTACTCCTGAGGCTCAAGAACTTGATGAAGCAAAAGAGCCTGTTTCTCAGCGTCAATGGCGTGCAGACTGGCAGCTATTCCTAGGTGAGCAAACTTTCTTTGGTGAAAGCGCTCAGGCAAGCAGTGAATCGGTTTCAAAAGAGTTTGTTGCTCGCTTGGCAAGCGTTATATCTACTCAGTATGCTATATCTGGCGTAGCAAGTTCAGAAATCTATACCATTTCAGTGCTTGGTATCGATTCTTTCGAAGATTATGTGGATGTACAGCGTTACCTGCAAGATCTTGCGCCTGTTGCATCCGTAAATATGTTGCTAGCCGAGGAAGATCAGCTTACCTTTGAGTTGCGCTTGCGTGATACAAGAGAAATGCTTTCTCAGCACCTATCTCTTGGGCGAAAGCTAATAAAACGGGAAGCGGAGCTAGACGGTATATTGGAGTTAAATAAGGGTATGCTTGTCGATGCGCTCGATAAATTTGTTTGGCGCTCCGGGTCTTAGTCATTGCTATGGTTATTTTGGAGATAGAATGATCGCAGCTAATCAGATTCCTAATATTCTAACTGTTATTCGAATCCTGCTGGTGATTCCTTTTGCGATGAGCGTATATTCCGCGCAATATTTGCAGGCTTTGATTCTATTCTTTGTAGCAGGTCTTTCAGATGGAGTTGATGGTTTCTTGGCTCGCCAATTTAATTGGAAGTCGCGATTTGGTGCCATAGCTGACCCTTTGGCAGATAAACTACTGCTCGTTACGGCTTACGTAATGCTTGCTTGGACAGAGCAAATCCCAATGTGGCTTCTATATCTCGTTATTGGTCGCGATGTAATGATTCTAGCTGGTGCGCTGGGCTATCACTTCTTTATTAGTCATTATGATATTAAGCCCTCATGGCTGGGTAAGACCTGTACAATGCTACAGATTGTTTATGTCTTACTCGTGATTATGAGCTTGGCAGATCTGCCGATGCCGCAGTGGGCAGTTTCAGAAGGCCTATTTGTAGTGGGTGCCATTACTCTGATTAGCGGTATTCATTATTACTTGGTTTGGGGCGTAAAGGCATACAAGCAGCGCCGAGAAAATGAATTGAATGATAAGACTGGCTTATGAATGCTTTTGAATTATCCAGCCAACTATTATTGCCTGTTAGGGAAAAAAGTGACCTAAGCTTCGAAACGTTTTACAGCGAAAAAAACGATCGTGCCAAGTTTATGCTGTCGAGTGCGATAGATGAGTATCAGGAAACTGCAGTCTTACTGGTTGGGCCAGAAGAGTCTGGTAAAACCCATTTGCTTAATGCTGCAATTGGCTACGCTGAGTCAAAAGAGCTGGACAATGTTTGTTACTTTTCGCTTGCGGAATTAAACGAGTTTGAATTATCAGAGAGTGACGTTCAGGGTTTGTTTTCAAGCTTTGAGCAATATTCAATTTTGGCTCTCGATCACTTGGATTTGTGGCTGTGTCACCAGAGCTTAAGTCGAGAGTTTAAAGAACGCTGTCTTTTTAATTTATTTAACCATTATAAAGCTCAAGGTGATATGTTAATTTTCGCCTTGTCACAGCCGGTAGACGCCTTGAATATCTGCTTGGCTGATTTGTTGTCACGCCTAAAATCCGGTTTATTGATAAGCCTGAAAGCTTATAGTGATGCTGAAAAAGAACTAATCATGCAGCAGGTTGCGATACATAAGGGCTTTAGCTTGGAAGAGGGCGTTTCTACTTTTATTATTAAGCGTAGCGGGCGCAACTTAACAGAGTTGCTAGCGTTACTTGATCAACTAGACAAAGCGTCGCTCACTGAGCAGCGTAAATTGACAATTCCGTTCGTCAAGAAAGTTTTAAATTGGTAGCTCATCAGCTGCAGGGAGAAAAAAATGATTCGCGTAGTATTCAACCAGAAAGGCGGTGTAGGGAAGTCGAGTATTACTTGCAATCTTGCAGCTATTTTCGCTGCTAAGGGACGCAGAACCTTGGTTGTTGATTTGGACCCGCAAGGTAACTCTACTCACTATTTAATGGGAAAGCCTGCTGCTGAATTGAATGACTCGATTGCCGATTTTTTTGAGCAAACGCTTTCATTTAATTTGTTTAATAAAGATCCTGCCGACTTTGCGCATAAAACCCCCTTCGACAATCTCTATGTTTTGCCCTCTAGTCCTGAGATGGATTTTCTTGAAAGAAAGCTGGAGGCTAAGCATAAGATCTATAAACTCAAAAATGCCTTAAGAGCATTAGAGAGCCAGTTTGATGAAATTATCATCGATACAGCGCCTGCTTTAAATTTCTATACGCGTTCAGGCTTAATTGCTTGCGATAAGGTTTTGATTCCTTTCGACTGCGATGACTTCTCTCGTCAAGCTTTGTATACGATTATGGGCGAGTTGCAAGACATACAAGAAGATCACAATGACCGCTTGGAAATAGAGGGTATTGTAGTGAATCAATTTCAGCCGCGTGCGAGTCTGCCGTCGCGCTTGGTGAAGGAGCTCGAAGAAGAAGGGTTGCCAGTATTACCTGTAAAAATTAATGCTTCAATCAAGATGAAAGAGTCGCACCAAGAAAGTCAGCCGCTTATCTACTTTGCTCCAAAGCATGCTTTAACGACTCAGTTTGAAGAACTTCACGAGCATTTATCTTCGTAGCAAGAAAACCTGCTTTTAGCTTAGGCCGGTTTAGATTCGTGCACCAGAGGTAGTACGATCTGGTCGCCCCGGCCTAAGGTTTCGCCTTGATTCAAGCTATGTAATATTGCATATAATTCCTTGAACGGCACTGGTGGGGAGTAGAGATAACCTTGCCCATATCGACAGCCATTAATCTTTAAGAAAGCTTCCTGCTCCTTCGTTTCGATCCCTGTAGCAAATGTTTTTAAATCCATCTGACTCGCAATAGCTAGCAGTGTTTCAGTGATGGCCATATCGCTTTCATCCCTTGGTATGCCAGTCACGAAAGTTCGGTCGACCTTAATGATGTCGGCGGGAATTTGCTTTAACTGTCGTAGTGAGCTTAGACCGGTTCCAAAGCTGTCGATTGTCAGTGACACGCCCAACTCTTTAAGTTGAGTAAGTGTCACAAAGGATGTCTCGATATTGCTTGTGATCGTGCTTTCCGACATTTCCAGAATCAGGTTCTTTGGATCAAATTTAGTGCTCTCTACTGCTTTTTGGATAAGTTCAACTATTCGCGGATGGTTAAATTGGCGGTTAGAGAGGTTGAGCGCTATTTGTATCGGCGTGTCTGACCATTCCTGAATTGCTCGTCCTTGCAGGCAGGCGTTAGAAATTACCCATTGACCAATGTCGTGCAATAAGCCCGTTTGCTCAGCGACATCAATAAAGTACTCTGGCGTGACTAAACCTTTGTCAGGATGATGCCAGCGTAGCAAGGCTTCAAGCGCGAGAATTTCACCCGTTTCAATGTCGATGATAGGTTGGTAGTAAAGCTTGAATTGGCTGGCGCTGATAGCGTTTCTTAGCTCATGCTCAATAATTAGTTGGCGCTGCATTTCACTGTTCATTTCTGGACTATAGAACTGAATATTGTTTCGTCCGGCTTTTTTCGCTCGATACATGGCCATATCTGCATTTTTTAGAAGGTCGGGATATTGCGTGCCATCGTTAGGGCAGACGGTAATGCCGATGCTGGAAGTAACGATAAGCTCATTCCCGCCAATATTTACGGGCTTGGTAATGTTATCGAGAATATTTCTGGCAACTGTTTTAGCGCCTTCTCTTCCCGATACATTTGCTAGCAGAATAGCAAATTCGTCTCCGCCAAGGCGGGCAATCGTGTCTTCCTTTCGAACGCTTTGTTTGAGTCTGCTGGCTAAGGTGACAAGAAATTGATCGCCGATATCGTGTCCGAGCGTGTCATTGATTCGTTTGAAGTGATCGATATCTAGGCCGATTAGCGCAATCTCGGATTTGTGTCGAATTGCTGATTGAATCGCTTGGGCGCAGCGGTCTTCGAATAGGCGTCTGTTAGCCGTATCGGTAAGTGCATCGTAGTGAGCGAGGTAGTGAAGTTGATTTTGAGTTTTTCTGATGTCGGAAATGTTTTGGCCAATCAAAAGAAGCTGCGTCTGCTGGGATTCACCGTCATGATTGCTAAGGTGGTTCATGTTCCAGAGCATGGTGTGCGAAAGCGAGTCGCCACTGATAATCTCGCATTCCATATTTTCTTTACTAAGGCCGCTTTCGAGTACCTTGGTAAATTTCCATGCTGTCTCGTCCTGAATATTTTCTGGAACAAACATATCGATGAAATTATTGCCTAGCACTTGTTCTTTAGTATAAGAAAACTGAACTTCGGCTGCTGCATTCCATTGTTTAATTTTGAACTTCTTATCAAGTACGATGATCGGGATGCCGGCAGTTTCGAATAGTGCTCTGAAACGAGACGAGGTGTTTTGTAGACTCTTTTCTGCCTGCTTTCTGATGTAAACCTCATCGCGAAGTTCTTGGTTGGCGCTAAGTAAATCTTGTGTGCGTTGTTCAACAATATCTTCGAGCCTCGCTTCGATTTTTATTTGATCTGAACGGAGGGTGTTGAAGTAAAGGGTAGTTAGAATAACGATCAAGCTAGCAAGAGGTAGAGAATATTCTGGTATTGATAATTGCTGTGTCAGTGTCCCGGCGTTAAGGAGGTGCAGGGTGATAATCCCAGATACGAAAATAGCAATAGTGCAAGCGAGCTGGTTAAATCTGGTTGAAGCCCACATTAAGATTGGAATGATTAGAAGTATAAAGTGAGGCTTTTCCTTGGTGGTAAAATAAATGCTGAGGATCGAGATTGAAAGCCAAACAAACCACTCTAAAGGATGTGTGTTTTGCTTGATACGTTGTGCATGGTTTTGTGCCGCGAACACGATGCTTGGAATGGTGGTCAGACTAATAACATTGGAAATCCATAAGTAGGCTATTACCCTTAGGTCTAGTGTGCTGTCGCCGTCATTGGTGAGCAAGCTGACACCGAGCAATGTGCTGATTAAGGCGCTAATTATTACGCTGTGGGAAATATAAAGGATCAGGTTTTTACTGTTTGATAAAGGATTACCCTTGGTAATAGAGAGCTGGAATGACTTCCGGAGCACATAACTTTGCATGCAAAGGCTTAACGAAAACAGTACTGCAGTACTAAGTTCTATATCACCGTCAAACCATGCGTTAGATGCTTGTGATAAAGCGACTGGGGCTAGGAATATTGCGGGTAGACTGACTAGGCCGAAGCAATAAGTAAGAGAGAGTGATAAACCGTAGGCTATGCTGACGTAGGGCATGGCATTCTGAAGTGTCGATCCGTCATTGATAAATAATTGGTCAAAACCTAAAGCAATAAACAACAGGGTGAGACTTATGAAAAATGCGGGTATGCCGTGAATGCGAGCGCTAGAGATTTCTGGCTTAAAACTTAGATTATTTGCATTCATTGAAAGTAAAGCCAGCTTAGCTCGAAGGTGAAATTATATAATGGGCCGCATGGTAAATATGGTGGATTGTCTTCTTGTTTTATGACGAATTTAGCTGTCTGAAGACATCACCATAATGATGAATCTATTCTATCTGTAATAGCCAAATGATTGTCTAACTGAAGTGTTTCGGTATGTAAATTTATGTAAGCTGGCGTTTTTCTGTTTAGATATCAATCCGCATTGAAAGGTCGATAGATTTGCAGTCTTTTGTCAGTGCGCCGATTGAAATAAAGTCTACTCCCGTTTCAGCAATTGGGACCAGCGTTTCATTGGTTATGCCGCCAGAAGCTTCAAGCTTGGCTTGGCCTTTATTTAGTTTTACGGCCTCGTTTAAAGTGCTGATAGGGAAATTGTCGAGCATGACGATATCAGCCTGAGCTTGTAAGGCTAGTTGCAACTCTTGTATAGATTCAACTTCAACTTCGATGGGCTTTCCGGGAGCTAGTTGCTGAGCTTTGTTAACTGCCTGTCCAATGCCGCCGCAGGCCATAATGTGATTTTCCTTGATTAGGAAGGCGTCATAAAGGCCAATGCGATGGTTGTGGCAGTCTCCGCAGGTAACGGCATGCTTTTGTGCTAGGCGCAGTCCAGGTAGGGTCTTACGAGTATCCAGAAGCTTTACTTGAGTGTGTGCAACCAGGTTTGCGTAGTGTTTAGCTGTCGTTGCAGTGCCAGAAAGTGTTTGCAGAAAATTAAGTGCGGCACGTTCTCCGGTTAGAATGGATCGGGCAGAGCCACTAACAGTAAAGAGAGTTTCGTTTTGTGAAGCGTTGTCTCTGTCATTGACGAACCACTTAATTTCAAGGGTTGGATCAATTGCATGAAAGACGGCGTCAACCCACTTTGTACCGCAAATAATCGCACTTTCACGGGTAATTACTTTCGCGCAAGCCTGTTTGTCGGCATCAATTAGCTGAGCAGTTATATCACCGGAGCCGACATCTTCCGAAATTGCAGCGTTAACGTTATTTTCGATGGCTTTTGAAAGTAATTCGTTCATATTTTGGCTCAAGCTGTTCAGGCTGGGTCTGGTGAATACAAAGGATGCTTAAAATTAAAAAAAGTCGAAAGTATTGCTTACTTTTATTTAGCGGCGCCATTATATAGATTATTTCGGATAATGCTAAGTGGCTTAGCTTGTTCTCGTTCACTATATTGTTAGACGAGTAGTTGTTGTGCTGGGTTTAATAATTCACATTTTTTGTGAACTGGTTCAAGCGGAAACAAAATGTGACAGTAGTCATAATATTGACTCGCTATAATGCAAATAAATGTTAAATAATTGACTCTTAGCAAGTGGGCAGTTGGGGTAATTATGGCAGAGCCAAAGATAGTAGGGATTCACGGCGGCAAAACTATTTCAGGAGTATCCGCTAAACCGCTACCGAAGTTAGTCATTGTCGTTAGAGATAATTTTAGACTTAAAGTGCAGGATTTATTACGTCATTTGTTTGATGGTGCGGATGATGCGCTGTTTGAAATGGCCGACAAAGCGGGCACTAATGGTGACCAAGCGTTGTATTTCGATGCGATGAGAGAGCTTCGTTTACAGAAGCGCCATATCGCAA
>NZ_LWGA01001387.1:0-1506 GCF_001635235.1 Oleiphilus sp. HI0117
AGTTGATGACGTCGTGACCACAAAAGCGACCAGCGAAATATGTAGCCAATTACTCCTTGATAAAGGGGCGAGTCGCGTTGATATCTGGAGTCTGGCCAGAACACCAAAAGCCAGCTAGGCAAATAGCCATAAAGAGTAATGTTATAGTTTTTCTTTCTTCAGAATAGAGTAAATATACTCTGCAATAGCCAAAGAAGATGTTAAACCTGGCGACTCAATTCCAAGTAAGTTTACTAAGCCTGCTACACCATGATCAGCAGGCCCTTGTATGGAAAAGTCAGCTGCCATGTTTCCGGGAGGGACAATTTTAGGCCGGACACCGGAGTAATCAGCATGCATTTTATCGAGCTCTACTTCAGGCCAATATTTACTCACCTCTGCGTAAAACTGCTCCCGTTTTTTCGGGTCCACCTTATAGTCAATGTGCTCAACATCAGTCACGTCCAGCCACTCAACATCCGGGCCAAATTTAGCAGCTCCCTGCATATCAAGCGTAAGATGAACACCCAGACCTCCCGGCTCAGGAACCGGATAGACTAAATGATCAAAAGGAGCTGCGCCGCTATAAGCAAAGTAACTTCCTTTGGCAAAGAAAGCTTTCGGTAACTCGGCAATAGAAATGGCTGGAGAATCATTAACAAGAGGCTGAGCATTTAGACCTGCAGAGTTGATGCAGCACTTCGTTCTTATCAGAGCCTCCCCGCCATTGAGAGTAAGCTCAACTCCACCCTCATCCTGCCCGGTTATCTGGAGCTCTGAGTTAAACACGCACTGACCACCGTTTGCCTCAAGATCAGCCTGCAATTGAAGCATATAGGCATGACTATCCAAAACGCCTGTCGAAGGCGACAATAAGGCTGCTTTACCCACTATCGCTTGCTCTAGCTTATTAAGTTCTACAGAACCGATGAAGCGAAGATCGTCTACACCATTAAGTTGAGCTTGGTTTTTAATTTCCTGAAGACGAGCTATCTGATCATCACTTGTCGCAACAATCAATTTTCCACAAGCTTTGAAAGGAAGGTGATGCTTAGCACAATAGTCATATAACATTTCTTTCCCAGCCACGCATAGCTGAGCTTTTAAGGAACCTTTTGGGTAATATATTCCTGCATGGATCACTTCACTATTGCGTGAAGAAGTCTGCGTGCCAATGCTGGATTCTTTATCGACGAGCAAAACTTCCCGACCCTCAAGAGCTATTCGCCTCGCTATTGCTAAACCAACAACTCCAGCTCCGATCACCAGGCAATCCACATTAAACTGTTCCATCGCTATTTGCGCCTCACAATTCTTCTCTTAACTCCTTTAGCGAGCAGCTATGACCCTACATTAAACAAAAAAGGCCTACAAGACCGAAACTTCGACCCATGTAGACCCTCATACTATTGCTCTAAAGACTAGAGCTGACTTAACGCAATGCTTCTTTGGTCACCTGAGCCTCAAGCACTGCGACCACTCGCCTATTTTTAGCGCGCCCATCTTCAGTCTCGTTGTCTGCAATCG
>NZ_LWGA01001388.1:0-270 GCF_001635235.1 Oleiphilus sp. HI0117
CGATAGTCGAATCCAAAAGGTAGTCATAGAGTTATTGCTGAGTGCCCGTATCAGAAAGGATCAGTTCATTACGACACGGATGCTCCTAGACTTCATATACTGCATCCTGACTGGACCGGGATATTTATTTGATAATCTATTTAATGGTGGAGATAACGAACTGCTAGGAGCGTTAGCAGAGTTTGATCCTAGCCTTATTAGAAACCGACAGCTTGATTTGTTTGTACTTCATCGTTCACTTGAATTTGAAGATGCTGGATATAGATTATT
>NZ_LWGA01001389.1:0-667 GCF_001635235.1 Oleiphilus sp. HI0117
ATCGGCTGTGGAGTAAGATGCGCCGGAAAAGCATGCCCAGTTCCAGAATGTTTCTCGACGCATGTACCCAGCCGAAAAGTCATGATGCCCATAACAAGCAATTTCATTTAGCTTGAACTTGCCGAGAGCACAGTGAACTTCACCGCTAGCAGGAAGTGCTGCCGTTTTTTGAGCATAGACCCAGCCATTGACTGCGGTCGGTGTACAAAGAGCCATTTCCTCAAAGCTTGGTTTCTCTATGGTTTCGGCCTGAATGTTGAGCTCCGAGCCAAAACCAATCTCGAGTATTTTGCGCCGCTCGCCCTGTGAGTTAAGTTGGTAGCGCATTTTGATACTATGCTTGCCTGACTTGAAGCTTGATATGCCATTATCGGGACGGTTCGTCATATCTAGCCCGAGTGCAAAAGGTTTTTTGAATTGCCAAGTAAGCATTTTTTTATCTGAAGTTCGATAGATATAGACAAAAGCTGCGCCCAAATAGCGTAAGTCAGCTAATGCGCAGCCAAATATCAGGTCACCACTTATGCCGCCGAAATATTGAAAGCGTTTAAAATTGAAATGGCGCTGCCACTTATTGGCGCGTTTGTTCATTGGTGTTCGATAATCTGCGTCATTGATATTAATTTCATTGACGGCGTGTTTGAAGCGTCCTAAATGAGGCTTCCCG
>NZ_LWGA01001390.1:0-1209 GCF_001635235.1 Oleiphilus sp. HI0117
AGTGGTCAGTAATCAGATTTTTGCAAATTGAAGGATAGACGCATGACAGTCGACGACAACTTGCATGAATTTCCTCTGAGCGACAATTCTGATGGTAGCCCTACGTATATCCCGAGGTGAACACCCCAAGGATATGAAAGATATCAAAGGAACAGCTTGCCTACTAAAAGAATTGCCAGAAGGCTGGAATATAAAAGATTCCTCGCGCATCGAAAAACCAAAAGCGCTTGACCCAGCGAACCACCCGTTCCAGAAAAACCCTTATCAAGAAACTGAAATAGAAGGTTCCGAGTCGACAAGTAAATGCGCCGACAATCAGCAAGTCGATAAAGCAGAGCCAATCAAAATTTTACCATTTCCAGAACAAAGCGCTGATAAAGAGAGAGAATTTATCTTACTCCCCTCTTTTGAAAAGGTTTCCAAGGACCCTGTGCTTTATGCTCACACCTCCCGAATACTGCACCTGGAAACTAATCCAGCCAATGCCCGAGCCATTGTTCAGCCTCACGATCAACGCTATGTTTGGGTAAACCCACCAGCCATTCCTCTATCGACAGATGAACTTGATAGCGTCTTCGAACACGCTTATCAGCGAGTGCCTCATCCTAGCTACGGTGATGCAAAAATTCCTGCCTACGAGATGATACGTTTCTCGGTCAATATTATGAGAGGCTGTTTTGGTGGCTGTTCATTCTGCTCGATCACAGAACATGAAGGCAGAGTAATACAGAGTCGATCAGAAGATTCCGTTATCCATGAGATTGAGCGAATCAGGGATATGACACCCGGTTTCACCGGCACCATTTCTGATCTGGGCGGACCTACTGCAAACATGTACCATCAGAATTGTCGCTCAGAGGAAATTCATGCAAGTTGTCGTCGACTGTCATGCGTCTATCCTTCAATTTGCAAAAATCTGATTACTGACCACTCGCCCACAACAAATCTATACCGACGCGCCAGAACACTACCCGGAATTAAACGCATACTTATTGCTTCCGGCTTACGCTACGACCTAGCAGTAGAAGACCCGGAATATATAAAGGAACTTGTTACACACCATGTAGGCGGCTACCTGAAAATTGCACCGGAACATACTGAGAGCGGCCCTTTATCAAAAATGATGAAACCCGGCATGGGCACTTATCATCGCTTTAAAGAACTATTTGAAAAATATTCTGCCGAAGCCGGAAAAAAGCAATACCTTAT
>NZ_LWGA01001391.1:0-1687 GCF_001635235.1 Oleiphilus sp. HI0117
AGGCTAAATTAGCCTGAAGGTGCGAATCAATCTAGCTAGCACTTTAAGGCGCGCAGCTGTCGCCTCTTGTCCCATTAACGTAGTTCCAGCAGTAAAGTAGTGTACCATCTTCGTTCCATCGTTTTAGCGTGCCATGGTAACTGCCATTCGCGAAGTGCGCTTCAAATTCCTTATTCCCATTTTCATACCAATCGCTTGAGAGGCCGTGTTTCTCGCCATCAGCATAATAGTCTTCGGATTCTTTTTGACCACTTTCATACCAACTTGTCTGGGCTCCGCAGTATTCGCCGTTATAAGTATAATTTTGTGACATTCTGATGCCATTGTCATACCAGGCTTCGGACAGACCATGAGAATTTCCCTCCTTATAATAGCCTTGAGAAGAGATCTGCCCATTTTCATGCCAATATCGACTTAATCCATGCAGCTGGGCATTGACGTAGAACTGCTCTCGGTCAAGTATTCCCGGGTCTTCATAGTAGTTTGCGCCATGACCGTATGAGCAAGAAGTATACGAGTTGGGATCACTTTCATTGGCCATCGTAATAGCCTGATTAAAAGTATTCGAGCTGCCGAGTTCGATATCGTAGGTGGATGGGCAACTAGGGCTATTGGATTGAGGAATATCAGCAATAGGGCAGGTCGAATGAGTAAATTCAGATTCTTCTGATGCATAGTCCTGGCCATAAACCCTTTGTATTACATAAGCGGTCACCGTGGTGCCATCAGAAACCGAAATCGGTGCCGAGTAGTTGTATTCTGGCGCTGATCCATTCAACACATAGCGGATATCTGGTAGGCCTTGTGCTTGAGTCATTGCTAGTTCTAATTGACCAAACTCATTCATACCGTTGGATATAAATTCTACTTTTTCCGGGATAAACGTAAGCGCTACTTCGTTACTTCGAATACCTTCGGTATTTTCGATATAAACGCTAATTGGACCCACCTCCATATTTTCGTGCGAAGGTAATCTTAACGCTAAGCTTCCCTGAGACAGAGAATGAATTGCAGCGTGGACAATGCTACCCGTATGCGTCCTGAAGTAGACGGTGTAGTCGTCGATGTTAGTTGTCATGCCTGAAACACTTAAGATCAGCTCATCGTTACCTTGAACCCGTTCTTGGTCGATTGAAGTAATAACCATAGCGCCCACTTGAATCGTAAAACTGGCTTGATCACTTACAGGTGGAACGGTAATTTCATAGACATTGTTCATGCCTATTAGATTGCGACTGGTATAGATATGATCAATTGAAACTTCAATTGTATCGACGTTGCTGTCGGCATTTAGCCATTGACCGAATACTTCGAATTTAATTTCCGTTCCTGGGTCGTTGGTGTTCAGCGCATTAGAAGGATAAAACTTGGCGCTATCAACAAGTTCACCTTCACCGTTCTTAGCGCTTAGAACGATTTCCGGAATATGTCGGCCATCTACATGATCTAGTGTTTTTAAGCCAAAGCCGCTTAGGGTGACTTCTTCTGTTTCAATAACACCACCATCACGACGGCTAATGGCTAAAGGCGTCATGCTAAGCAGATCAATCGGGAAATTAACAGTCGCCGAAACGGTGCTTGGAATATGCCTCGCATCATTTACTACGGCAAGCATATCTGCAGCCCAAATGGCAATGGTTGCCTTGAGCGATATCAGTGTGAGCCCCATTTTCGCAAACTGTTCTGA
>NZ_LWGA01001392.1:0-855 GCF_001635235.1 Oleiphilus sp. HI0117
ATATACGTGAATATTACCATCAGCCAAGATCTCTGCACCGGCGCTAACCGGCGCAAGTATGATCAAATCTCCATCGGCAGCATAAACTTGCTGGCCTGAACGGATAGGGGTGTGAATGATTTTGCTTTGCTGAGGTGCTTGTTGAACGACAGTTTTAACCACTTCGACTGTTTCAACTTCTGTATGTACGACCTCTTTTACCTTAGCCTCTGGCTTTTCTGGTGCTGGCTCTGCCTGTCTTTCTTTCTGTTTTGCCAGTAGCCCTAAGCCTGCCTCTTTTGCAGCTTGCTGGTGCTTCTCTAAACCGCCCCTAACTGCCACTGCTTTAATCGAAAACTCACGACATTGGTTGATCAGTTTGTCAAAAGGAACACTGTCTTCTTCAGTAAGCTGTTCGATGTCAATGATGACAGGGAGGTTCTCGAAAAAGCCAGGGGCTTGTGTTGTCTTTGCTGAAAGCTCTTGCTGAATTTGAGCTTCGTCATAGTAGGCCAATTCCAGAACGGTCATCGGCAGTAAAGAGCCTTTAAGCTTTAGGCAGTTGCCAGATGAGCGAGTGGTAGAAGCGGTAGATTCAGGTGTCGCCTGATCGTTAGAGTTGGAGCTGACTGTGGCGCTAGACGTCATTGAGTTACCTGAGCTTGGTTTCTGTGCAATCAGGCCCGATTGTAAGCCAGTTGAGTCACGCACAGATACTTAAATTACAGTTATTGTTTGTGTCATGCCGCAGTTCGAATTAGAGTGCGGTTGATATAGTGAAATATCTTAACATGAGATTGATACTTTCGCTCGAATTTTTAGACTTAATGTGGGACACTTTCGCTCATTATAAAACTGGCCGCTTTTTATAGAGTC
>NZ_LWGA01001393.1:0-989 GCF_001635235.1 Oleiphilus sp. HI0117
TGCCGCTATTTATTGCAGCATGGTTTGTGATGGATGGTCAGCTTCCGTACCTTGATTGGGGAACACGTTCGCCATGGTCTGTTTTGTATCTAGCGATAGCCGGCTCACTATTGGGCTTTGCATGTTACTTTTTTATTATTAAAGAGCTGGGTGCAACGGCTGTTGCAATGGTGACTCTGATGACACCTGTTTTTGCTTTGGCTTTGGGTGCCTTTTTTAATGGTGAACACATTAGCGAAGTAATGCTAATCGGTACCGCGTGTATCCTTTCAGGGTTAGTTCTTTATTACTGGAGCGCTTCAGAGCGTAAGCTTGATAAGCATAAAAATAGTGAGTCTGTTGAAGTTGCGGGCTGAATGAGGCACCGGCGATTCAGGTTGAATTGCCGGTGCTATATGCTATTTGGTGTCGTATGACT
Organism: Oleiphilus sp. HI0117; assembly: GCF_001635235.1. Classification (NCBI taxonomy): domain Bacteria; kingdom Pseudomonadati; phylum Pseudomonadota; class Gammaproteobacteria; order Oceanospirillales; family Oleiphilaceae; genus Oleiphilus; species Oleiphilus sp. HI0117. The sequence continues at coordinate 419 of NZ_LWGA01001393.1, forward strand.
AGTGCTTAATCGATTGAAAATACTGCGCTAATGGTCGCATTGTATTCAATTTCTTTTTGCTGGTAGGTATTACTTTGGCTGTCGCTCATTTCAGCACTCATTGCCATGGCGCGCATTTGTGGGGCTGGTCTTGCTTCGTTGCTAACATGCTTTACATTTAAAATTTTCCCCAAGCTTACTTCGAAGCCTTGGGCAATGGTAGCTGCTTTATTTTTTGCTTTATTAATTGCTTTGTTTAAGGCTTTGCGTTTTAGCTTCTGTTTGTTCTTAAGTGTGAATCTTATACTCCCTAGATGAGATGCTTCTGTGCGGGTGATGTCTTGGATAAGAGCCTGGAGTTGCGCAAGATCATTTAGTTTAAACTCAATTTTGCGCGTAATTTGATTACCTTTGAAATCTCGCTGGTTATTTCGGTATTCGTATTGTGGGTGTAATTGTGTATTGCTTGTGTCGAGGGAGTTCTCTTGAATATCGTATTCTTCTAGTTTTGACAGGAAAGGGCGGACCAGCTTGTCGACGGCTCTTCTCGCTTTTTCTGCTTCAAACTTTGTTGCAGAGAAAGTAATATTAA
>NZ_LWGA01001394.1:0-911 GCF_001635235.1 Oleiphilus sp. HI0117
CATAAAGTAAGCAAAAGCTCCGGGTATTTTAATCATTGGACTTTTGTCTTCAGGTCCGGCTTCAAGTACCAGCACCGAGTTCTTTTCATTCTCGCTTAAGCGATTCGCAAGCACACTGCCCGCCGAACCGGCGCCAACAATGATGTAGTCGTATATTAGTTCTGACATCTTGTCACCCAATCTAGAGTCAATATGGTTATCATGAGGGTGATGTTAACTGAGTGCTCAGCACCTAAGAATGGCGGGAGTTGCCAAGGACAGGTCAATAAGTGTCAATAACGATAAACTTCCTTACCCTTCTCGATACTGTGATGGCGCGCAGCCAAACCAGCGTTTGAAACTGCGCCCAAAATTCGACACATCTTCGTAACCAAGCTGTAAAGCGATCACATCTATCTTTTGATCTGTTTTCTTCAGCAAGTATTGAGCATTTTTTTTCTTGGCGTCTTCCATTAGAAGTTTGAAAGTCTTACCTTCTTGCTTCAGTTTTCTGATTAAGGTGCTCTTGGACATATAAAGCGTCTTGGCGGTTTGCTCGAGTGATAGTTCAAACTGAACACTCGAAAGAATTAGTTCATTCACTTTGTCTGATAATGTGCGTGATTCCAGTAAACGATTAAGCTCATTCTTACATTGTTGAGCGGCCATTTCGGCAGTAACCGGATCTGCTGAAACGCAGGTGATCGCCTTCCACTCCAATGGCATACCATATCGCAAAACTCCGTCTGAATAACGAATGCGCTTCGGCAAACACGATCCATATAAGTCACTCCAGTCAGGCTCTTCGAAAGGCAGCTCCAGAACGCATTCTTCTACTTTTGAGCCAATAGCAAATTTGATAATGTTGAAAACCAGCGCAGCAATCGTCTCATAAAGAACAACATCAATGTCTCCCCAATCGGCAAGGGGTT
>NZ_LWGA01001395.1:0-1006 GCF_001635235.1 Oleiphilus sp. HI0117
TGGTTAGTCATTGCTGACTGCGATGCACAGAAGAAAGAGGGCCGGATTTATAGCGCGGCAGCCATTGACAAAGCCTCAGCTCTCGAAGTCTTGTCCGAGCATATCAACGAAGAAGAACGTTTCGAGATCAACCCTAAAACGCAGAAAATAACGGGCTCTATGCAAACCCGTATTGGCGCGATTACCATAGATAGCCAAGTCATCAGCAATATTCCAAACGATGCCTTCACCCAATGCCTGGCTCAGCTGGTCAAGAAACAAGGCTTAAGCGTTTTAAACTGGACGCAGCAATGCGATGACTGGCTGGCCCGAGCAAGCTGGCTAGGACAACACCTTGAAAACTTCCCAAGCTTGTCAAAACAAAGCTTAATCGACGATATCGAGACTTGGCTGCTACCCTATTTATCTAGCGTCAGCAGTATGAACGCACTTAAAAAAGTAAACATTCTTGAGCTAGTGAAAAGCTGCCTGGACTGGAATGATCAGCAGCGCATCGAAAGCGAAGCCCCAACGCATTACCAAACACCAAGTCAGAAACGTGTTCCAATTCGCTACGACAGTGACCAAGGCCCAACAGTTTCAGTTGTGCTTCAAGAGGTGTTTGGCGAGCTAAGCTCTCCGACCCTGGCTGAAGGTCGCGTTCCCTTACGTTTTGAATTGCTGTCACCGGCCAGGAGGCCTATCCAGACCACCAGTGATCTCGCTAACTTTTGGAACAGCTCTTACTTTGAAGTCGCTAAGGGTATGAAGGGCCGCTACCCCAAACACAGATGGCCAGATAAGCCATTAGAAGAAAAAGCCGGACGTTCGATAAAGCGAAAGTGAAGCCCAAAACCTGTGCAGATCCATCCGAGGCTCGCAAGGGGGATGAAACCCTCTGCCTATGGGCATCATATATCCAATTTATGGCGTGCGAATCACCAGTAAACGTTGTTCAGTCATGTCTTCGATTGCATACTTAATACCTTCACGACCCAGGCCGCTGTCTTTCACTCCGCCATAAGGC
>NZ_LWGA01001396.1:0-6363 GCF_001635235.1 Oleiphilus sp. HI0117
CTCGTTGCGACCGCGAGGCGTAACGAAATAATCGCTCGTAACCTCTTCGATATAGAAGTTGCGATTATGAACATTACTCGTTGTTCGGACTTCTTTATGGCGCTGGTGTCGCTGGTGCAGGAAAAGTTCGAAATCGAGCATGTGTGGACGGTTTTGACGGAAACGCCTTCTAACGCTCATCTGATTGATACTTTGCGCGAAGCTGAGCGTAAAGCTGATAAAGAAGCGCCTGTCATTCTGCGCACAGTGAGTATGGTGGATTTTCTAGGAGCGACTCAGAGTGTCCGAGAGCCAATTTTGGTTAGTCGTGACATCAAGCGCTATCACTCGCTCATGCCTATTGAAGTGAAACGCAATGCCGAGCCTCACGGTGTTCGTTCGCTGGCTGTATTGCCTATTGTGATTGATAGCAAGGTTGTAGGGGCTTTGATGCTGGGTTCAAACTCCGCCGAGCGCTATAGCCCGAGCAAAGATAGCTTCTTTCTGAAGCAGTTGTCTGTAAAAGTCTCTTTCTCGCTAGCGGGTGTATGGGCAAGAGAAAGGATTAGCTTTTTGGCAACGCGAGATCCGCTTACTTTATTACGTAATCGTAGAGAGTTAGAGGAAACGCTTGATCAAGAGTTAAGTCGTCATGCGCGCCAGAAAGAAGATTTGGCGGTCATGTTTATCGATTGTGATGATTTCAAGATAGTCAACGATACCTGCGGTCATGACTGTGGTGATAGTTATCTCAAGCATGTTGCACATCATCTGAATGAGTTAACACGAAAGAGTGATTTGGCATTCCGCTTTGCTGGTGATGAGTTTGTCGTGTTGCTGCCTCATCAGCGCCAAGAAGGCGCTGATATTATTGCAGGGCGTATTCGCGAGCATCTCTTGAATACGCCTCTCAGAGTCGAGGATAAGGTAATTCCTGTTGTGATTAGTTATGGCGTGATTTCGACAGAATCAATGGATCGAGTCGACTCTAAAATGATGCTTAAAATAGCCGATGAGCGGCTTTATGAAATGAAGCGTCAGAAACCTTCCAAACGAGTAAGTGTTCCTGAAACCCAGGATAATGTCGTGGTTGCCAAGGCTGGCCTGGTGAGTACCGACTAATACTCGCCAAGCTGTCGGTTTTATAGGCTTTTCAATTGCGAACTTTCTGTTCGGTACTGCCCTGGTGTCATACCGGTCCAACTTTTAAAGCTGCGATGAAATGAGCGCCCGTCAGAAAAGCCCAGGTTATAAGCAATATCTTGAATTCCTATTTCGGAGCTTTTCAGAAGTTCGGTCGCTAAGTCTAGTCTGACTTCATTTAACAGCGTTTGATAAGAACTGTCTTCAGCGACGAGTTTTCTCTGCAGTGTTCGTTCGGTCATGTTTAGTTCATTCGCAATGAGTTCTTTTCTTGCGCTGCCTAGATTCAATTGGTGTCGAATGAGTGCTTTGACTTTATCAGCAAAGTTCTCACTAGCCAGGCTAAGGTGAGTCATTTGCTCACTAGCATGAGATTCAAGAGTTTTGAGTAGCAGGTTATCGGGTTGGCGAAGTGAAATAGACAGTAGGTCTTTATTTAGCACAATACCGTTGTGCTGAGCCTCAAACTCAACGGGTGCATTGAAGAAGCGGGTATATTCTTCTTGGAGCTTTGCAGAAGGAGCGGGGCGCCCGATTAGTATCTTTTCAGCAGAGGCATTTTGGTTTGCTAACCAGCGTGCAAAGTTTGTCCACGAAGCCAACACGTTATCGATCATATGAGGCCTGACAATCGGGTCGTCGTAAATACAGTGCCAGCACTGCAAGATGCTGTTCCCTAAATCTTTAAAGCTGGTTGTTCCCATATCCCCGACAAGTCTTTCATAGGGCTGTATTTTATCCATGGCTTCACCGATGGTGGCGCAACTCATAGTGATATAGCCAAGCACACTATAGGAGCCTGGCTGAACAAATTGGCTGGTATGAAGCCCGAGCAAGGGGTCATTAGCGCGTTCGATAAGATGTTTAATAAGAGATTGGAACTGGGTTCCAATAATACGCCCATTTGCACTGGCCAGAACATTCGGGTCGATCCCTGAGTCGAGAATGACTTGATGAGTATCGATTTGTTTGCTCTGAGCATATTGTAAATATTGCTGTACGGCAGGAATGGAAGCAAAGCCCAGGTGTTTCATAATTTACTCTTCTCGCAGGAAGTTTGAGAGCACAAAAAGTGTCACTGACTGAATTTGATGATCATAATGTCTGAAATTGTCAGTGAAATTATAGTTTATTCCGTTATTATTTCGAGCTATGTCTTTCTAGAGTGTTGTCCGCTGTTAAGATGCTGGGCACTTTAAACTAAATTTGAATATATATAGGTGAACGCATGCGTCGTTGGAATGGTTGGGGAGATGAAGCAAACAAAATGGATTTGCCACCTACGGGTGAGCAATTTCTTAGTGATCTAGTGGGTGCTTCCAGCCCTTTAGCGGATGCACAGCTGAGTGAAGTTTTGGCTCAAGTTCCAGAAAGTCGTTTACCTGAGCATATATTGATTGATAAAGACCCGGAACAGCGTCTTCGTCATTCTCGCGGTCAAAGTCTGCCTGACTGGCTTGCCATGAGAAGTGGCCGCTTTGAATTCTTCCCCGACGGCGTTGCTTTTCCAGAAACTAAAGATCAGGTCGCTGAGTTGGTCGAGTTTTGTTATGAACATGACATTATCCTGATTCCCTATGGTGGTGGAACCAGCGTCGCGGGGCATATTAACCCTTTTGAATCTGATGAACCGATACTAACTTTATCGCTAGGTCGAATGACTCGCTTGATAGATTTGGATGAGGAGAGTCAGATTGCTACCTTTGGTGCCGGTACACCTGGGCCTTTAGTTGAATCTCAGCTTCGTTCTAGAGGCTATACCTTGGGGCACTTTCCCCAGAGCTTTGAGCTGTCGACCATTGGTGGTTGGGTAGCGAGCCGTTCTAGTGGACAGCAGTCTCTGCGTTATGGACGCATCGAACAAATGTTTGCTGGTGGTAGTGTCGAAACACCTAAGGGGCGTATGGATATTCAAACCATTCCTGCCTCGGCAGGCGGCCCGGATGTAAGAGAGATCTTTATGGGCTCGGAAGGGAGGATGGGCGTAATCTCTGAAGTTAAGGTACGAGTGACACCTTTAGCAGAGCAAGAAGACTTTTACGTTATTTTCTTCCCTTCGTGGACGCAAGCAAAGGAAGCAGCTCGTTATATGGTTCAGAGTAAGGTTCAACTATCGATGCTGCGCTTAAGTAATGCCGTTGAAACCACGACCCAACTTGCTTTGGCTGGTCACCCTGGCCAGATATCAATGCTTGAAAAGTATCTGAGCTTTAAAGGTGCTGCTGAAGGCAAGTGCATGATGACCTTGGGTATAACGGGGCTGCCTGAGCAGTGCCGCCCTGCCCACAAACTAATGAAGAGCATGATTCGTCGTTATCATGGCGTGTACACCGGTAACTTTTTGGGTAAGAAGTGGGCTGATAAACGCTTTAAGATGCCTTACCTACGCGAAGCTCTTTGGGAAAAGGGCTATGTGGTTGATACCCTTGAAACGGCAACCGACTGGGATAATGTAGATAATCTACTTAATAAAATTGAAGACAATTTACGCAATAGTCTTAGCGCTGAAAATGAAAAGGTCCATGTCTTTACCCATCTTTCACACTTCTACGGCCAGGGTTGCAGTATTTATACGACTTATGTGTATCGAGCCGGTGAGAGCTGCGAGCAAGCTTTAGAGCGTTGGAAGCATATGAAATCTTCTACCTCCGAGATTATCGTCAACAATCGCGGTGCAATCAGTCATCAGCACGGAGTTGGTAAAGATCATGCTCCTTTCCTTCCAAAAGAGAAGGGCGAGTTAGGAATGCACCTCATTAAAACTGCTTTTGCAGCCATGGATGAGAAGGGCTTATTGAACCCGGGAACCCTGATAGAAGATGACAGAGTAAAAAGCCTGTTCGACTAGCTTTTTTGCAAGCTCGGCTCAATTTACGGTCCAAAAAAATTATAACTTTTCAAACTCTCGGCGTGACAGCTGCGATATGACGACGACGGAGGTAAGCCGTGTCACAAGATAAACAATATGCATCCTCTATTGCTTATTGGGCGCCAGGTGGCCGAGCGTTAGCCTTAGATGTGCTGCGCTCTGGAAAGGCTTGGGACTTGGTGATTGTTGGTGGCGGGATTACCGGTGCCGGAATCTATCGCGAGGCTGTCGCGCAGGGTTTGAAAACCCTCTTGATAGAGCAAAAAGACTTTGCCTGGGGGACTTCATCACGTTCATCAAAAATGGTTCATGGCGGACTGCGGTATCTGGGAAGTGGACAATTTTCCTTAGCTAATGACTCGGTCAAAGAGCGTCAGAACTTGATGGATGAGTTGCCCGGTTTAGTTGAGCCTTTGCCATTTATTATGGGGCATTACAAAGGTGTTTTTCCCGGGCCTTGGGTGTTTAACAAACTTTTGGCTATTTACGACTACATGGCAGGGAAGCGCTATCGGCAGTTTTTCAAACGAGGCATATTAGACTTTTTAGTCCCGGGCTTGCTTACCAAAAAGTTAAAAGGCGTCACTCAATTTGCTGACGCTTCTACCGATGATGCTCGTTTGGTTTTACGTGTATTGGAAGAGGGCAATCGCGACGGCGGTGTTGCGATCAATTATCTGCGAGCAGAGCAAGTAAGCAAGGACGAAAATGACAGAGTCACGGGCGTCTTGCTGAAAGACCAACTGAGTGCTGAACAGTTTGAGTTGCAGGCAAATGTTGTCATCAATGCTGCCGGGGTATGGACAGATGAACTTCGACAACAGCTCGGTGAAAACAAAGTAATAAGGCCTCTGCGTGGCAGCCATTTAGTTTTGCCTCAGTGGCGCTTGCCAGTGGCGTATTCTGTGAGTTTTTTTCACCCGAAAGATAAGCGGCCAGTGTTTGCTTTCCCCTGGGAAGGTGTGACGGTTGTCGGGACAACGGACCTTGATCACAAGCAAAGTAGTCGAGACGAGTCCAGCATAAGCGCTGGCGAAGTAGCGTATCTGTTAGCTGCTGTGAATCAGCAATTCCCAAATAGTTTGATTTCTGAAAGCGATGTTATAGCGACGTACTCGGGTGTTCGCCCTGTTGTCAGTAAACATTCTAGCAAGCAAGAAGCTGACTTGAGTAAACCGGCAAAGCCTTCTGATGAAAAGCGTGAACATGTTGTCTGGGATAATCGAGGCATGGTGAGCGTTGCAGGAGGTAAGCTGACGACTTATCGTTTAATCGCCTTGGATGTGCTTCAAACGGCGGCGAGATATTTAAATCGGAAACCTGAAGACTTTAAGTCGAGTACACACTTTCCTGAGACTGACCATGTAATGGCTTCAGCTCATATCAATGCACCTCAGATTCGTAGGCTAAAAGGACGCTATGGCTTTGGCGCAGAACGTATCGTTGAGCTGGTAGATAGGAAACCTGAGTTAGCAGACAAAGTCTTGACTAGTGATACCATATTCGCTGAGCTTGTTTATGCCTGTGAAACTCAACTAGTCGTGCATTTAGACGATCTAATGCTGCGCCGCACTCGTTTAGGACTTGTTCTTCCTAAAGGTGGTGAGGCCGTGCTTACTCGCGTCAAGGCTCATTGTTTGGAAGCTTTAGGCTGGGATGAGCCTCGTTGGGATCAGGAGGCGAGCAGGTATCAGCGTATTATTAGTGCTCATTATTCTCTTCCTGTCGAAGAAGCCAAAAAAGAAGAGCGGGTGGTGTGATGAGCGAGCAGTATATCTTCACCATTGATAACGGTACTCAAAGTGTTCGGGCCATAATATTTGATACCCAAGGTAATTTGATCGCTAAGGGCAAACAAGAGCTCGAGCCTTACTTCTCTAGCCAGCCGGGCTGGGCTGAACAAGATCCAGAGTATTACTGGTCTTCATTAAAAAAAGCTTGCGATAAACTATGGGCTGCAGCTGATATTGATCGTTCCAGGATTATTGCAGCAACGGTCACCACGCAGCGCGGTACGGTCGTTAATGTTGATGAGCAGGGAAGGCCTGTGAGGCCAGCCATTGTCTGGCTAGACCAGCGTAGGGCAGAGGTAAAAGGGGATGTGCCCGGTTTTTGGAAGTGGTTGTTTAAAATCGCCGGGGTTGAAGATGTTGTACATCGATTTCGAGAGAAATCGCAGGCATTATGGATTTCCCAGAGCCAGCCTGAAATATGGCGCAAGACACATAAGTTTCTGCTGTTATCAGGCTATTTGAGCTTTAAGCTAACGGGAGAATTTAAAGACTCTGTTGGTGCCCAGGTTGGTTACATTCCCTTTGATTATAAGAAGTTAAAGTGGGCTGCTGAATCAGACTGGCGTTTTAAGATTTTGC
>NZ_LWGA01001397.1:0-473 GCF_001635235.1 Oleiphilus sp. HI0117
CGCAAAACCTGGTCACCCACATCATGACCATGGGTATCATTAAATTTTTTAAAGTGATCGACATCGAGCATCGCTACCGAGTAATGACGACCTAAAGTGGAAAGATAATCTTCCAAAGCACGGCGACCTGATATTCCGGTTAATGCATCTTTATAAGTCACCTGATAATTACTTTGTTGATAAAGAATAAACAAAGCCAAAAACAGCATTGAGAAGCATACTGAACTAAGGTGATTTGAAGAGAAGTCGAAAAAGACTGACACGCCAGATAGCCAGGTTAATAATAAAGCGAAATCTGCAACATGTTTGCGAATCAAGGCAAGCAGAGCTAACACTGAAAAACACAAGGCGTGGCAATATAACAAAGCCTCGGTCACCCAATACCGGTCTTCAAACAAAGCACTTTGGTGGTTGGCAATCGCCGCTAACTTAGCCTGCCACGCCTCACTGGCACCAAAATACCACAAGAGCAT
>NZ_LWGA01001398.1:0-1542 GCF_001635235.1 Oleiphilus sp. HI0117
AGTGGTCAATATCAACCATCATTAAGCTTAATGGATGGCCATGACGTTTGGCGCTAGCGACTTTTTGTTCAGCTACGGCTAATAAATAATGCCGGTTATAAAGGCCTGTTAATTGGTCGGTGAGCGCAAGCTCTTCTAACCTTTGGCGCTGTTGCTTCAATGTGATGTGTGTGTTGATGCGCGAGATTGCAATCGCTTCTCTCACTGGTTTACGAATATAGTCGGCGGCGCCTAGCTTAAGGCCTTTTTCTTCATCGTGCGAGTCTTGAAGGCCTGTAACAAAAATAACGGGGATGCCAGCCGTCTCTTCATCTTCTTTTAAGTGCTTGCTGGTTTCAAAGCCATCCATATCAGGCATCATGATATCAAGTAGAATGAGCTCGGGTTGGGGCTCTGTACGAGCGACTTCCAGACATTTTGCTCCAGAAGTAGCGACTTTGACCTGATAAAGATCGCGGAACATGAGAGCGAGAATTTGGACGTTAGCGGGCGCGTCATCAACAATGAGGACGGTTGGCTTTCCTTGTTTCTCGCTCGATATTTGAGGGGCCATTTATTAGGTGCCAGTCTGGTTATGAGGTCTGAATCAGAGCCAATATCTCTTTAAGTGTCGTTGATGCTGCCGTATTGTCAAATAAATTGATTTCTTCAACGAGTTTTATGACCAAATTTTGGATTTCCTGCCTATCGGGGAAGGCTGTTTTAAGGAGGCTTAAACTGTCTGGGTCGATATAATCTGATTGTTCAAGCTTGTTTTGAAGCGTGTTTAGTTGGTTTATAAACTCGTCATTAGAGAGTGTTTCATCTGATTCGTCGCTGGTCGATGCAGTACTATGGTCGAGTGCTTCAGTAAATGATTGTTCGAGCAAGCTTAACTCTGTTGTGAACTCTACATGAAGTCCTTCAAGTTCGTGCTTATCTACTTGCTCAATAGGTCTTAGAGAAACCTGTTCAATGGCAGCGCAGAGACTTTGGAGCTTGTCGGCGCAAAGTTGCCCGCAGACACCTTTGAGAAGGTGTGAAATGGCTTTAAGCGCTTTTAGATCTAATTCGTTACAGGCCTTTAGAATATCTTCAGAGTGCTTCGGGCTGTCACTAAGGAAGCTATTCAGCAATGCAGAGAATAAATCATCGTTATTGTAGATTCTCTCTCTTAGACCGTCAGGGTTCCAGTGGGTAGGGGTATCTTGCTCGCTAGTTGAAGCAGTAGCGTTGGGTTTGGTGCTTGTATCATCTTGAGGCATAGGTGCGTCTTCATATTCAGGTTTGTTGTTACACACATAACTAATGAGTGTAGAAATTGGTGCGTCGTTATAAATTGGTTTGCTTAGATAGGCGTTCATACCGGCAGCCAAGCACTTTTCTTTATCTCCTTGCATTGCATTGGCTGTCATCGCAATGATCGGAATGTCGGTGTAGAACTGTCCAGCTTTGCCATCGCGAATAGCTCGAGTGGCTTCATAGCCGTCCATTTCGGGCATTTGACAATCCATAAGGATTAAAGTGTGTGGGGTATTGGCGGTGGTTTGTATCAAACTGCTA
>NZ_LWGA01001399.1:0-971 GCF_001635235.1 Oleiphilus sp. HI0117
ATTATGGCTGCAAGAAAAGTTACGTCGCTGCGGTTTACGTAGTATTGATCCTGCCGTTGACGTAACCAACTATATTTTGCTTGAGCTCGGTCAGCCAATGCATGCATTTGATTTAGATAAGCTGAATGGCTCAATCAATGTACGTCAAGCTGAAAATGCTGAAAAACTAACCTTGTTGGATGGTCAGGAAGTTGAACTTCGTGATGACACCTTGGTTATTGCAGATGAAAACACTCCACTTGCAATCGCAGGTATCATGGGTGGCGAAGCCTCAGGTGTTAGCGCTACAACTCAGAACATCTTTTTGGAATGTGCCTTCTTTGCACCCTTGGCGATTGCGGGTAAAGCACGCTCTTATGGCTTGCATACAGACTCTTCACACCGTTTTGAACGAGGTGTTGATTATGCGCTGCAGCACGAGGCAATGGAACGTGCAACGCGCTTATTAATCGATATTGTCGGCGGCAAAGCTGGCCCAATCGTTGAAGAAAGTGATGCAGAGACGCTTCCTAAGTCTTCGACTGTGACCTTGCGTGAAACTAAAGTTGAGTCGCTCTTAGGCTTGAAGGTAGAGACAGCTGAAATAGAAGAGATTCTAACGCGCCTTGGGCTTGAAGTTGTTGATCGAGCAGAGGGGCAGTGGACCTTTGCTGTGCCAAGCTATCGTTTCGATATTGCCATTGAACCAGACCTGATTGAAGAAATTGGTCGGGTCTACGGCTATAACAAACTACCTAAAACGACTGCATTAGGCTCAATGAAGCTGCGGGCCGTCGACGAAGATATCTTCCCGCAGGACTACCTGGCTGATCGTTTGGTGAGTTTAGGTTATCAGGAGGCAATCACTTACAGCTTTGTTGACGAAGAAACACAAAAGCTCGTGACGCCTGAAGAGCAGGGTATCGCTTTGGCAAACCCAATCTCAGCTGATTTGGCTGTGATGAGAACGTCTTTATGGCCTGGCTTGCTAA
>NZ_LWGA01001400.1:0-772 GCF_001635235.1 Oleiphilus sp. HI0117
AAGAGAAAGCCTGTTCTAGGCTTTCTTAACTAAAATGCGCCACCAAAAAGTTGATTTTCGATTTGGTGGCACATGGCATTAACTGCCATAAGTTGAGCTTCCATCGCTCGCGCTACCGAATTGGTGTTTAGCTGGATTTCAACATCCTGTCCCTGCTTTATCGCAGAAATTTTCCCATCTTTATGACCGATAAGTGTGATTACCTTGATGTCCTTTTCGTGCGCGGTTTGAATTGCTTGAACAATATTGCTGCAGTTGCCATCGATAGATAGTGCAATCAGGGTGTCTCCTTCGAAACCAATGGCTCTAATTTGCTTGGCATAGCTAAGGTTGTAATTGCCGTCCTTCGCAATAGCAGAAATAGTTGTGGAATCGATAGAAATATTGATCGCAGGAAGGCTTGGGCGTTCGAATTCCTGTTGGTTCATTAAGCAGGTTGTTAAAAGGCTTGCGATTGGTCCAGATAGACCGTTCCCGCAAATAATCAGTTTTTTATCGCTCAGAAGTGTCTGTGTAATTAGGTTGCAAGCTTGCTCCAGGTTTTCACTAAGTGCTTCAAGGTTTGCTGCGGCAGAATCAACAGCTTCACATAGGTAGTTTGATAGTGGTGATAGTTCGGACATTTCTAGTTAACCGTTTTAGGTGATTTAGGTAATAAACTGAGCTCAATAAGATGCATCGAATGCAGCTTTGTGCCAATGAATTTGCTCGGATAAGCTGTTCTCTTTCTGGCTGATAGATATAACATCAAATCGGCATGGCATATTCCATA
>NZ_LWGA01001401.1:0-665 GCF_001635235.1 Oleiphilus sp. HI0117
ATGCTTATTTCAGTAACTTATAATGTCTGTTCAATAGCTCTACCCAGCTTTCCAGCTTATCTGCATTGCCAATGCGTTTACCTTCCTGACCTCTAATCTTCGAAAGCCATAAGCCTTCACCGTTGAAGCTGTATACAGGTGCCAGGTCGGTACGTTGGCCTGCTGGTTTTATTTCATTAATCAGGTTGTCGAGAATGAGGGGTTCAGCGTCTGGAGTCGGGTAATAGGCGAGGACCATGTGAGCCTGGTTCAGCTCAAGCGCTTTGACGTAGGTGATTTTTATCATGTCATCAGGGATTCCCATTTCCCGAAGCGTAAAGTACTTTGCAATTGAGAAGTCCTCACAGTCGCCAGCATTGGTTGCCAAAAACTCTAATGGCGTTGCCCAATAATCTTCCTTATTCCATTGTTCTTGATCGGATACGAACTTCACTCTATTAAAGAACTGGTTTACAAGTTTTAGCTTTTGTTGATGGGTAATGTTTTGTTTGTAATTAGCGATTCTTTCCCATTGCTGGAGTCGGCTAACAGCGTCCTGGCCGAAGCGCTGGTCAATAAAATCGAGAACTTTAGAGTTAAGGTCTAGGGCTGAGGCGCAGGTCGTAATAAAAAAAATTATGACAACCCGCTTGTAAATCGGGGTCCTTAAAAGAGTGAGGCCTAAG
>NZ_LWGA01001402.1:0-1140 GCF_001635235.1 Oleiphilus sp. HI0117
AATAATTCACGATCTCAACGCGTTATTTGGGCCTTAGAGGAGTTAGGGCTAGACTTTGAAATAGAATCCTATCAGCGAGACCCTACTACCTACCTAGCTCCAGAAAAACTTAAGGAAGTGCACCCTCTTGGTAAGGCTCCGATCTTGGAAGATGGCGAAAATAAAATTGCAGAGTCTGCGGTTATCATCGATTATCTAGTGAATCAGTACGCTCCAAATCTAAAGCCGGAAATCAACACTGAAGAATATTTAAACTACCAATACTGGATGCACTATGCTGAAGGTTCATTGATGCCTTATCTCGTTATGAAGCTTGTATTTGATAAGGTTAAAACCAGCCCGATGCCTTTTTTTGCTAGACCTATTGCAAAAAAGATCGCCGAAAAAGCAATTTCTACCTTTATAAAGCCAAATTTAATCACACATTTAAGCTATATCAATCATTACTTAAATGGACGTTCTTGGTTCTGTGGTGATGCCTTGAGTGGTGTTGATTTTCAAATGATTTTTCCACTAGAAGCAGCCTGCGCAAGAGGCCTGGCAACTCCCGAAACACATCCTAATATTAGCAATTATGTTGCCAGTATTCATGCTAGGCCCGCATACCAGGCCGCCATAAATGCAGCTGGTGATTACGATTACGCATAGTCTGGCTTAACGCTATACAACATATTAACAACAGCAACCGTCTCCCTGGCCCTAACAAAGAAGGTCTCCGCTAGACCTTCTTTTCCACAGGTCAATCACACCCGCTGTTAATCACCACACCCTATGTTAAAGAAGCGATAAATTGTTCATGAAATACAATGCTATCGACAGGCTTTGAATAAAGATAACCCTGAGCTTGAATACAGCCCAGTTTAATTAGTTCACTCTCTTGTGCTTTCGTTTCTACACCTTCAGCAATCAACGAAAGCTTAAAAGTGTCGCCTAAAGAGATTATTGTCTTAATCAAATCACAATATGGGCTTCGAAGGGGTATGTATTAACAGCTAACCTGCCTGACTCTTGGTTACACGTGATAGCCCAAGAAATCGTCGGGCTCACATTTTCGTTTGACGCTTTCACCTTCTTTCTAGTAGAAGTTAAAGTGTCTAAAAATAGAATAAATCTAGAAGAAGCTTATTAACATCCGCCAAT
>NZ_LWGA01001403.1:0-954 GCF_001635235.1 Oleiphilus sp. HI0117
GCAAGACGTAAGGGCAACTCCTTATAACTCTTCAAGCCTTGATTAAATACCTGAACGTGGCATGGGCAGTTCATCGGCTTGATTGCAAAGTCTGCGTTCTCTGAGTGAGTAGTAAACATCTGCTCACTAAATTTATCCCAGTGGCCCGACTTCTCCCATAGCGTACGCTCAACCACTTGAGGCGTCTTAATTTCTTTATAACCATACTTGCGCTGCTTGGTACGCATGTAGTTTTCGATAGTCTGGTAGATACTCCACCCCTTGTCATGCCAGAAGACCATACCTGGCGCCTCATCCTGCATGTGGAATAAGTCTAACTTCTTACCTATTTTACGATGGTCTCGCTTTTCGGCTTCTTGTAAGCGATTCAAATATTGCTTTAGCTGCTTCTTATCTGCCCAAGCTGTACCGTAGATACGCTGCAACATTTTGTTGTCAGAATCGCCACGCCAGTACGCGCCAGAAATACGCATTAGTTTAAAATGATGGCAGAATTTCATGTTCGGCACGTGAGGGCCGCGGCACATATCTATATATTCTTCATGGTGATACAAAGCTGGCGTATCGGTCTTGGCGATATTTTCGTCAAGAATTTCCATTTTATAAGTTTCACCACGCGCTTCGAAAGCATCTCGTGCTTCTTGCCAGCTTACGGTCTTCTTAACAACGTCATAGCTCTTCTTAGCAAGCTCAAGCATACGCTTCTCGAGGGCTGCCATATCTTCTTCAGTGAGACGATGCTCTAAATCAACATCATAGTAGAAGCCATTTTCAATCGTTGGGCCAATCGCCATTTTGACATCAGGCCAAAGCTGCTTAATTGCGTGACCAACAAGGTNAGCGCATGAGTGACGCAATATTTCAAGGCCATCTTCATCTTTTGCAGTGATAATACTTAGTGTGGAATCTTCTAGAATCAACTCACAAGCATCGACCAATACATCATTTACGCGA
>NZ_LWGA01001404.1:0-1026 GCF_001635235.1 Oleiphilus sp. HI0117
CAGATTGCCTTGCTTGTCGCGCAGATATTTAAGAGTGTCGGGTAGCATTTTTAGCAGTCCGCCGGGGCTTGTCGAGAAACCATCCTTCTTTTTGCTTTTCACCAAAACACAGGCATCAACATGTTCCTGCAGGTTCTTTCCGACGCCGGGCAAATCCTGTATCACTTCGATACCATGTTGTTGAAGCTCCTCTTTATCGCCGATACCTGAAAGCATAAGCGTTTGAGGAGAGTTGAAGGCGCCGCCGCACAACAGCACTTCTTTACGTGCATGGACGGTATGCTTTTCACCTTGTTGAGTAAACTCGACCCCTGTTGCGACTTTGTTCTCGATGAGAATTTTATCGACAAAGGCCTCGCATTCAACAAAGAGGTTTTGCCTTGTCATGGCCGGCTTTAAATAGGCGCGTGAAACGCCGCAGCGCTCGCCATCTTTGATGGTAAATTGATAATAGCCCGCGCCTTCAAATTGTGGTCCGTTGAAATCTTCTGTTAGAGGGTATCCTGCTTGCTCACTTGCAGCCAAAAAACACTCGTTAAGCGGGTAAGTGTTTTGCGTGTCAGAGACATAGATAGGGCCTTCTCCACCATGATAGTCACTGGCACCGCGCTCGTTGGTTTCTGATTTTTTGAAGTAGGGCAGCATGTCATCAAAGCTCCAGCCAGGGTTTCCTTGTGCTTCCCAGGTATCGTAGTCTGATTTGTGACCGCGAATATAAACCATGGCATTGACAGCACTGCTGCCGCCGAGAGTTTTTCCGCGAGGACAAAATAGAGGCTGCCCGTTACGTATATCGGCAACCGGCTCAGACTCGTAGCGCCAGTTATATTTCTTACTATACATGAAGTAAGCAAAAGCCCCGGGAACCTTGATCATCGGGCTTTTATCTCGCGGCCCGGCTTCCAGCACAAGCACGGTTTTATCACCTTCTTGGGATAAACGCTGAGCTAATACGCTGCCCGCAGAACCAGCGCCAATGATGACGTAATCGAAAGTCAGTGAGTCCATGTGGTGTGCGCCTCTTAT
>NZ_LWGA01001405.1:0-1218 GCF_001635235.1 Oleiphilus sp. HI0117
CAATAGATTAGTGAACGAAGTTTTAGTGCTACTTAAACTTGGCGTTAAGTCCAAGAAGCATTAACTTTTAATTTTAACGAACGAAAGCAGTAAATAATTATTAAGATTTAGGAGCTCTACTCATGAAGCGTCAAGCGGGTTTTACACTCATCGAATTGGTCATGGTTATCGTGATCTTAGGTATTTTGGCAGCCTTTGCATTGCCTCGTTTTGCAGACTTAGGTGGTGAAGCGCGTGCTGCAGCACTTCAAGGTGCTTATGGCGCGATGAGGTCTGCGTCATCCATAGCTCACGCAGACTATTTGGTTCAGGGCGATAACTCCTTGACTGAAATTACAATGGAAGGTCAGGTTATTCAGATGTTGAACGGCTATCCTGAAGCACAAACTGCTGGATCTGAAGGTATTCTTGATGCTGCTCAGATTACTGCTGCTGATTTCGATTTGGGTGGTACTCCAGGCGGTTTAGCAACTTCGACGGTTACAGTGACAGCTTCAGGTGTAACACCAGCTAATGCAGCAACTTGCCGTATTACCTATACAGCTGCTACAGCAAATAATAGCCCAACTATTTCAATTGATGTTACGAATTGTGATTGATTAGTAGTTGTGTGAAAAAGCGCCGGTGGGCGCTTTTTTTCGTTTTTTAAAGGCAAGATTTTTGTCGAACAAGATCATAGCAAACTATTCAAAACAGACTAACCAGCATGGTTTTACCTTGATTGAGCTGGTGATGGTCATCGTGCTCATCGGTGTTCTAAGTGTCGGTGCCAATAGCCTGTTCTCTTCAAAAGACTCCTATGCAGACTACTTAGCCAAGGAAAGGCTTCTTTCTCTTGGTTTACTCGCGCAACAGTTAGCCTTGGGTGTCAGTGCTCAAGAGGTGCAAATAGCGGGTGCGGCACCTATACCGTCGGGAGATCCAGCGGAAATACAGTTTATTCGTACCGCTGGCGGCGACCTGCATTTTACCCTACTGAAGCATCAGCAAAGCGTTCAGACTTATCAACTGGAAACACCTTTGCCCACAATTTCAATAGATGGCCTTGCGCTGGCGTTGGGGGCTACTGTTAGTTTGGCGTGGGATCAAACAGCAAGTATGGACGATGCCGCAAATCACAATGTTACGATCGTTGGTACGAAAACCCATCGTATTTGCTTCTCCTCCTCGGGTTTTGTTTACGAATCGTCGGGGGCATGCCCGTGAGAGCTAATGTTA
>NZ_LWGA01001406.1:0-6486 GCF_001635235.1 Oleiphilus sp. HI0117
TTATGAAAGTCGTGGCAAACCGAAGGGCGTGCTATTTCACAGCGATCAAGGTTGTCATTACACAAGCCAATCCTATCGTCAGCTGCTATGGCGTTATGGCATTCGACAAAGCCTAAGTCGCAGAGGAAATTGCTGGGATAATGCGCCAATGGAGCGATTCTTTAGAAGCTTTAAAACAGAATGGATGCCGCGATCAGGATATGAATCGTTTATGGAAGCAGAAGCAGCTATCGATCAATACATTAATGGTTACTACAATCGTCATCGGCCTCATCATCATAATGGTGGTATGTCACCGTTATTGACTGAACAGGCTTACGAAAAAACTTATAACGGGCTGGCCAGTTTTAGTTGACCACTACAACACTTTCGAACCTAACGAGACGCACAATACTGCGAAGCTCGCAGATTTAAACAAAACCTATCTTTCAGAGCTCTTAATAGGAGGTGAAGACAAGGTCGACGTTTATCAATACTCCTTAACCAAGGGCACGATTTACAGTATCAAGAGTGTAAATTTACAAGGCTCGGGTAGTACCACTGCTGGTGGCTTACAGTTTGAAGTAATCGATGAAGATGGCTCACCTGTTGTATCAAATTATGATTTGCATCAGGATATCGCTTCAAGCGGCGAGTTCTCGGTGACTGAAACAGGTACTTATTATCTCCGAATACTATCTCAACTTGGTACGATTTATCAGAATGATTATTTCAAATATGAAGTGGCAATCTGGGAACCGAGAGAAACTTGGGATAATCCTCATTCAACTGAAAATAACATGGAACCCAATGAGACGCCACGTTTAGCTTATGCCGTTGACGTCTCTCAGCCTATAGTTAGTCAGCTTGAGATGGGTAGCCGTGATAATGTCGATAGTTACGCGGTCGCCCTTTACCCAGGTAACCAGTATCTGCTTACCGTAACGGCAACGGATGGACCGAACAGAAGTTCTGCGTCACGTTTACAGATCAAGGTGACTGACGAAGACGGTACGGTTAGCTTTGTGCCTGAATCGCCATTATCCGTTGGTGTAGAGCAACAGTTCATAATTGAAAGCCTGACGCAAACCAATGCGGTAATTGAGCTCTTTTATAACTATACGAATGGTCATTTAGAGGATTATCATGCTTATGAGTTTGAGGTAACTTTGCAATAAGATCTTCGACTGGCTCCAAATTTATTGGGGCCAGTCATATTATTAATCCGCAACAATGATTATCTAATAGTTCAATTCTGAAGAAGAGTTGTCAGGGGCGATTCTTCGTTTTGACCATTTAGGGTATGAGAACCGGTATCGTGCCTATAATCAATAATAAGTGTAGTAAGTACTTTCGTCTTATCCGCTTGTTCCTTAGTTAACCCTGAAAATAATGGAGAATAAGTTTTAAGATTGGCTTTTGTCAGAAAGTGCTTGTAAGTTTCGCCCTTTTTTAAAGGTTTGTTTAACTCGGTCTCAATCAGAAAACCATTTAGGCTGAGCTTTAATGAGTCAAGCTCAATTGAGCTATCAGACTTGTTTGTAAACTCAATGTGATCCTTGTGCAGTGAAGCTCTCAAATACGAATCTTCCTCAACATGATTGTTGGGGAGCGCGGGTTTATAGTTAATGCTGTTTATGATCAGATTAAGATAAGGCTCAAAATCGAGTTCTGATTGACTCAAAACTAATTTTGGTGGCAATTCGATTTGGTAATCCATGTCCTTTAAAAGGAACTTTGAGCTAGGACTAATTTTCCAATCTATGGTGAATTTATTGGTCAAAGAAGCTTTCTTAAATTGTAGGAAGTTGTCTACATTCAATGCATTTGTTTGCTTAATCAAAGCGATATTTTGATTGTATATTGAGTTATTCGATATCTCTCGATTCATAAGCTCTGTTTTGGCACGTTGAAGTCTTGACTGAAGTTCTCCCAGGCTATCGGCTGGTAGTAGGGACGTAATTAAGTCTTTAGTTTGAGCCAAGGGCTTAATTTCTGGGTAAAGAAAATCTTGCTCTAATTCTTGGATAGTAATTATTGGTTTGGCTAAGTAGTTCGGGTTAGGGGCTTCTTTGTTAAGCAACCCGCTGTTATCTGTTAAGACCAGCGATAGATTTTCTTTGAGATAATTACGAACCGCTGCTTTCTGATTCTTTTTGAATTCATCTACCAGATTAGTTAGTTCTTCACCGTTGCTCTTGGGGTAATCGTAGCTTGCGTTTTTACTGTTTTCTTTTATTTCGTAGTAAAGGTTACCAATGTCATCGATCATGGAGTTGTTGTCCTGTAATTGAGCCGCTTGATCAATCGCCTGCTTAAGGGCTTTGTTGTCAAATGTCGGAATTACCTGAACTGGAAAGAAGAAAACATCAATATCAGTGAAGTCTCCGTTCGCCCAAGAAATTGGGATTCCAATAGGTGCGAGAGCCCAAGAAATAGGGAATAGAATCAAGTTTCTTTCCATCGGTTTATAGGCTAGCCAATTAGAATCTATTTCTTCGCAGTTACCTGACGTGAGCCCGAAAATGCCTCTGTGGCAGCGTTTGTGTTCAGTGTGTGAAAGGGTGTGTAAAGTCAGATTGTTGAGCAGGATTTCGCCTCTGGAGTCGTTTATATTAGTGAAATACCACTTATCGCCTGTTTTAACTAGGTCCGCATATAGTTCGTATTCACCAAAGGAATCATCAGAAATGAGAGCAGGATCTAAAGTTTGAATTGGTTTATTGATTGAGCAACCGGAAAGTACTGAAAAAAATAGTAAAAAAGGTAATATGCGCGACATAGTAACTGCTGTTTAAACTAAGGAATCAAATCTGGCTCATGATAAACCAAAAAGCCTTTCTGCTTAATTCTTCATCTCCAAATTTGCGTACTAAGACTCTACTTTTAGTTCTACTGTCTATATTTTTTTATGGCTGTGCTTCTAAACCGTGGAGTCATTGTGACGACAAAAGCTGCGAGCTTGATGTAATCAAGGATATTGGATATGAGAAAGCCGAAAAAGTTGGGCATATCGATGATTTCTATGAGTTAAGAAACCTCTGCGATGATTTTTATGAACTGTATCGTTACTCTGATGCTGAGCATTGTCTGATTAGGCTAGAAAGTAGAGTCGATAACTTACCCTATATGAAGCTAGGGCGTTATCACAAAGACGTGTCGGCGTTTGACAGGACAGATTATTATAGGCAGAACGCTGAAGCCTCGATTAGGTCGGCACAGCTATATCTTGATTACCACGATTGTAATAAGTCATTAGGGTATGCGACGAAAGGTCTAAATCCGTTTCAAAATTCCTATCCACCAACCATGGAAGATGAATACCGCGAGCTGCGTCGTTTAAAGGGCTTGTCTGCAGCTTGCTTGGGTAATACTAGTGCTGCTGAGCAGGAAATTGGCTATATTCGTGGTATTTCACTTGGTGTTCTGAATAGAACTGATGATGATGTAAAAAATAAGCTAGCAATCGCCGATGTTTACCAAGCGCTTGGGAAATACGGTCAAGCAGAAAACGAATTGAGACGCTCCAACGCTTGGAGCATGACCGATTTTTTGATGGTTGGAGCTAGTATTTATGCAGCGGGAGCGGCTGGGCCTAATAGTATTCCTGCTCTAGACTATCTGCAGGCTGTTAACCAGGCAACACAGTCTGGCGAATTACCAAAAGATAAAGAGATTCCACATCTGTATAAGTTAGCACGCTCTTATCTTGCAAGAGATTTCTACAACAGTTCAGTTGGTATGTATGAAAGGTTGTTTTCTAGAGATGACTTGAAGTCAAAGTTTCCTGACGTCTACTATGCAGCACTGGGAGATTATGCTTTAAGTTTACGAAATGCCGATCAGTCTGACAAAGCAAAAGAATATTTTATAAAAGCGATAGACTTTTACGAACGAAACAGAAACTTTATAAATGCCAGTTCCTCAAAGATTGGTTATATGTCAGATAAGTTTGAAGTATACAGTGCTTATATCGACTACCTTATAGAGATTGGCGATCACGGAAAAGCTTTAGAATATGCTGAGAGATCCAAGTCTCGCGCACTAGTTGATAGTCTTGCGGCTAAAGAAAAGTTTGGTTCACGTTCTTCTAAGGCTGATTCTTTAATTAATGAGATCAAGATTCTTGAGGAGAACAGTTTTAACAAGTCTGAAGACGAACGCAGTATGATCTTAAGCTTGCGTTCCGAATTGAAAGCTGAAGCGCCAGAGTTACTTTCATTGATCAGTGTGCCAAGTATTAATATCGCGGACATGCAGTCTACTGTACCTGACAATACTTCCATGTTGTTCTTCTCACAATCAGTCAAAGGTTTGAATGTCTTTGCTCTCAACAAAGATAGTGTTTACGGACATATGGTTGAGTTGGCAAATATTGACACGCTTGTCGAAGAGTATTTGGAAAAGATACGGACTAGGTCTGATGATTATCTATCAAATAGTCGCGCCTTATATGATGCACTCATCAAACCCGTAGAACCACACTTAAACGGTACCAGTCTATTAATTACACCCTATGGAAAACTGCATTACTTGCCATTTGGGTCTCTGCACGATGGGCAGAGTTTCCTAGTAGAGAAATACAGCTATTCGTTAATGCCCAATATTTCAATTATAGAGCTTTTGTCCAATAGAGTTGTTCAAAGCGAGAAGGCATTAGTAATTGGTAATCCCGCAAATGACCATGGATTTTCCTCCTTAGAAATGAGTGAGCTTGAAGCTTCAGCGATCGGTAATCTTACATACAGATCAAAAACCTTGAAAGGTGAGCAAGCAACTGAAACTGAATTCAAAAATAGCATTTCAGATTACGGAGTTATTCATTATGCAGGTCATGCCTATTTCAATGAGAATGAGCCTCTTCTCTCATCGCTTGTTATGGCTGGAGACGATAAAAATGATGGGATGTTCACTCTGTCTGAACTCTATGAGACAAATATTTCCGCTGACTTGGTTACGCTATCTGCCTGTGAGACAGGCTTAGGAGAGGTAAGATCCGGTGATGAAGTGTTTGGTTTTACTCATGGCTTATTGTTTTCAGGTGCTAATTCTGTAGTCAGTAGCTTGTGGAAAGTTCCTGATGAAGAGACAGGTTTACTCATGCTCGGCTTCTACAGTAATCTTGAATCTATGAGTAAATCAGAAGCACTACAGCAGGCCAAAGTATTTTTACTTAACGATATTAATCCACATCCGTATTATTGGTCTTCCTTTGAATATACAGGGCTTAATTAACCCTTTTTTGTTGTAGCGTTTCGCTTGCATCAAATATCAAGCCGTGTGTTTTATATGCGTGATAAATGAGTTGCTCATGCAGGCTCTTGTTTAGGTCAAGGGTATTAAGCTCTGCGAGCTCTTGATCAAGGCTTTGTTTGCATGAATTTGATATTGGAAGAATAGTGTTTTCTTCCCAATCATATCCCTTCGGTGAAAGAATAAGTATCGCTTTGCCACTGGTTAACGCTTTTTCTGCCAGCTCGATTGCATGCTCGTCGATAGTTTTGCAGAAATTCTCGGAAGCAATGTAGTGGCTAGAGGCGAATTCACCTACTAATACCTGCTTAGGGATAGAGCGATAGTTGGATGCTTTTGGCAGAACAGTAGCAAGTGTGTTTTTGGGCTTCTTGTTCTTAGTTGCTTGTAACTTACAGTTTATTGCCCAGAATTCTTTATCTAGATTGATTTGTTTAAAACATGCTGCCTTGTTTTTTGAACGAGTTGCGACGGATGCTGTGCTTCGGTAACCCGTACTCAAAAGTTTGGCAATTCGTTCCTTATCTGAAACCTGAATCAGCTTTTGTGTTTCTAGGTAATCCAAACGATGGCTTCCTTCGCTCAGCATAATCATACTTTTCGAAGACATTGAAAACAGTTTTATTTTTCCTTGCGAAATTGTGATGACAGATTGTTTGTCTAAATAGTCTCCTGATGAGACAGGTTTACAAGGGGGTCGCTGAACCGAAGTTTTGGATACACAAGCGCTATTTTGGGTGCTTAGTGAGACAACCAGATATGGGAGGTCAGGCCTACTTGGTTGTGCTAAGACAAACTGAGATGTAGAAATAAGAAAAAGAAAAAGGAACAGTGCATATAAGGTAATGCTGCCTGTTCTGATTTCAGTTTGCTTAATCATTCTACTTACCAACCTAACCTTCAATAGAAAGCCCCATTAGATCAAAGTTTTAGAGTGCTTGCATTAACTTTGTCCCCCAAGCGTCCCGTTACCCCTTTTACTACTTTCTGTAAATTTACTCCCGACTTAAGCAAATGCCAAAAGCGTTGCATGCGCTTTAACGCGTGTTATCACTTTTACGTATTCAAACCATAAATGTCGGAGGAAATTATGACAAATCTATATAAGTCAGTTGGGCTAATAATCGGTGTATCGCTAACTGCCGCATGTTCAACAGTTAATGATGTACCACAAACGCCAGCACCTCAAACAGCAGAGTGTAATTTTGACGGTACGGAAAAGGAAGCTCCAAATTGGGTGTGTACAGGGGTTAT
>NZ_LWGA01001407.1:0-1440 GCF_001635235.1 Oleiphilus sp. HI0117
AAGTCTTTGTAAGCTTGAGTTGTCACAATTGTCCTGAAGTGGTCCAGGCTTTGAATCAGTTTGCTTTGGTCAACGATAAGATTACCACTGAAACCATTGATGGCGGTGTCTATCCGGACTTGATCGAAGAGCGAAGTATTCAAGGTGTGCCTAGTGTTTACTTGAATGGTGAAGTATTCGCTAACGGTAAAATTGACCAGGCAGTCCTACTAGAGAAATTGATGGCTAAATACCCCGACATCACTCAGGCAGCAGAGCCTGCTGAAGCACTACCTGTTCAGGATGTTGTTGTGATTGGTGGTGGCCCGGCAGGTGCAGCATCAGCGGTGTATAGTGCTCGAAAAGGTTTGAAAGTAGCGATCATCGCAGATCGGATTGGTGGACAGGTGAAAGACACTATGGGGATCGAAAACCTGATCTCTGTGCCTAAAACAACCGGCCCGGAATTGTCTACGGCTTTGGAGCAGCATATTAAAGAATATGACGTGACCGTCAGAGAACACTTACGAGTCGCGAACATCGAGAAAGGCCAGGGGGGTGAAAACCATAAGATTGAACTCTCTTCGGGTGAAGTGATCGAAACCAAGACGGTGATTGTTGCGACCGGTGCAAAGTGGAGAGAGCTTGGCATTCCTGGCGAGAAGGAAAACATAGGTCAAGGTGTTGCTTACTGCCCGCACTGTGACGGACCGTTCTTTAAAGGTAAGGATGTTGCTGTTATTGGTGGCGGAAATTCAGGTGTTGAAGCGGCTTTGGATTTAGCTGGTATCGTAAAATCTGTCACAATCTACGAGTTTATGCCTGAATTAAAGGCTGACAAAGTCTTGGTTGAGCAAGCTAAAAAACGTGAGAATATTACTATTCTGCGTAATGTAGCGACCAAAGAAGTCTTGGCTGAAGGTGGCAAGGTTGTTGCCTTAGCATACGAAGATCGTGATAGTGGTGAAATTAAGCGCCAGGAATTATCAGGCATTTTCGTCCAAATAGGCTTGGTGCCCAATAGTGGCTTCCTGGAAGGCATTGTAGAAATGAACGCCTATGGCGAGGTAATTGTAGACGCCAAAGGTCAGACTGACGTACCAGGAATCTTTGCCTGCGGTGACGTGACGACCGTGCCTTATAAACAGATCGTGATCGCTATGGGGGAAGGTGCCAAAGCTTCTCTTGCAGCCTTTGACTACTTGCTAATGCAAGGCTAGCCTAAAAAAGCCAGTCCCAGGTATATTGAGCCAATTGGGGCTGGCTTTGTTTTACTAGCGGTAAATCTTCTCTAGACTTTACTTTCTGCTCTGTTATGTTTGTATCAGACCATGACATAGCCAAGCAGACCCTTAATGAAAATTATTGAGCCCAATCTCTGTAATTGTGAATCCTTAGTGGATTTGATCTATGCAGAAACCTCCAAGAATCTTGATGAGCGATTTGTTCGCGCGGTCGGCA
>NZ_LWGA01001408.1:0-221 GCF_001635235.1 Oleiphilus sp. HI0117
TGTCTCCAAGATTACGCACTATATTATGAAGCGCTTACTGAAGGCTCCTTTCATATCATTGCCTAATTTGCTGGCTGGTCGAGAGCTTGTTCCCGAGCTAGTTCAGGATGATGCTCAGCCAGAATTAATTGGAAAGCAGGTAATGGAGCGCTTTTTACCTTCTAAGGCAACTGAAACTCAAGAGTCGTTTAGTGAACTGCATAAAAGCTTGAAGTTAAATG
>NZ_LWGA01001409.1:0-722 GCF_001635235.1 Oleiphilus sp. HI0117
TTCCGAAGTTCATTTTCGTCCGAAGGCGCCATCACAACTAGCTTGGGAATGCAGCGTAAGAAGGATAGGTCGAAACTTCCGGCATGCGTTGCGCCGTCTTCACCAACCAGGCCAGCCCGGTCTATGGCAAACAAAATATCCAGGTTCTGGATGGCGACATCATGAATGAGCTGATCATATGCGCGCTGTAAGAAGGTTGAGTAAATTGCGACAACAGGCTTCACTCCTTCACAAGCCATGCCTGCTGCCAGTGTTACGGCATGCTGTTCGGCGATGGCAACGTCATGGTAGCGCTCAGGGTAGAGTTCGGAAAAACGAACTAGGTCGGAACCTTCTCGCATCGCTGGCGTAATACCGACGACCCGACTGTCTTGTGCGGCGATATCGCAAAGCCACTGGCCAAAAACGTTTGAGTACTTGGGTTGGCTGGCAGGCTTATTTTCAACAGGGCTTACTTTGGGTTTTGCTTCTATTTTGTTGATTGCGTGGTAGCCAATCGGGTCGATTTCTGCTGGTGCGAAGCCTTTCCCTTTTTTGGTGACAATATGAAGGAATTGAGGGCCTTTCAGCTCCTTCATGTTTTCTAATGTTTTGATTAAGGTTGGCAAGTCATGACCATCGATAGGGCCAATGTAGTTAAAGCCTAATTCCTCAAAAAGCGTACCGGGTGCAACCAAGCCTTTGACGTGCTCTTCAGTTTTCTTGGCAAACTCCATTAGGCC
>NZ_LWGA01001410.1:0-675 GCF_001635235.1 Oleiphilus sp. HI0117
TACCCACACCACAAGCTGTTAAGACAAAGCTAACTAAAAGTAAAACAGCCCGTGTCATCTTTTTTACTGAACACATATTAAGTCCTTTTTAACTAGAAACTTTGGCGTAAGCCCAAGCTCACACCATCCAGAGAGAGGTGATCCTCATCATAATAACGAAGGCCCTGAATATTGATAAAGGTCTCACTCGAACCCAAACGAAATTCAGCACCACCACCGTAGACAACGCCATGATACAACTCTCTATCTACGGGGCTGGAGGCGCTGCGGGTCATTTCCAGTTCAGACATGCCATAGCCAAGCAAGATAAACAATTTCCCACCGTTCTCAGCCTCTGGAGACTCGAAACGACCCAATATCCCAACCGAAGATACGAGACTCATATCAATACCAATATCGTCTCCCTCAGTGACACCTTGTGCGGCATAAACTTCAAGCCCTACTTGAGGCTCCAAATATAATCCCGCTCTCAGACCAGCTCCAGAGATATCGAACTCCGCTTCGCCACTTTGTTCATTACCAATAGTATTTATCAGGTAGTGGGCATCCAGCCCGGCATAATATTTAGGTTTATCTTCTGCAAAAGCGATACTGCTTAGAGCAAGTAAACATATACTCCCCCCAATGCATTTCTTTAAATTCATTCTCGTCTTCCCTTATCCATACCTTAAATAA
>NZ_LWGA01001411.1:0-1089 GCF_001635235.1 Oleiphilus sp. HI0117
ACGCCGCGGTTATCGGCGAAAGGTTCAGATTGTTGTCAATATGGTCTCTAATGCGGCGCAAGCTAAGAAGGTCTTTCAGCGCTTTTCACAAGCCGTTAGTAAGTATCTGGACCTGAATACAGAATACCTGGGCTCGGTATGGATGGATGAAAGCATGCGAGCGGCAGTCAGCTTGCAGCGTCCTGTTGCGCTTTATCCTAAAACCGATCCTTCCGCTCGTTGTTTTTATCGCTTAGCAGAAAAAATAGATGACCTGTTTAGCCAGACAGGCGTTCCGCGTTTGGCCTTTAGCGCCTATTGGCAAAAAGTAGTAGAGCGACAAGTCGCTCGCCCACAGAAAAGCATCGCGGCCAAACAAGCGGCTTCGACAAGAAAAACGACGTCTCTTCATAAACCGGGCTCTTTTGATAAGCTGCGTGAGCAAATGGCAAGCTTTAGCTCGGCAGGAGAGCAATCCCAGGGGAATAAAAGAGCGGTCTCGAGTTATGAACAAACCTTGCTTGACCAAGTTCGGGAAGCTCAAGGCGACTTGTCTCCTGAATCAGAGATCCATGTTGAAGACAATGCTTTGGATTCCGGCGTTGAAGCTAGCGTTGAACGTTATGTTGAGCAAAAAGCAGAGCTAGTAGAGGAGCCGCTATCAGAGCATTCTGAAGATGCATGGGTCGATCTACGGCTTCGTTTAAATAACTTCTTTAGCGATAAAAATACAACACCCGAACAGATGGTGACTTTGTTGTCTGGGTGTATTTACAGTTTTGGTGATCGTCTGGGCAATGCAGCAGTTGACCTTCTTCATAGCTTGCTGCATTCTCTGGATCCTGATCAGTTGAGTGAAGAACAAAAACAATTGTTATTGTCTGATTATGAACGCATCGGTTTGGATGAATACCGCCAGTCGATAAAGCTCAGACAATCCAAAGCCCGTTATGACGCTTCTGGTTTTGGTGATCAACAAGTTCTAGCGCGAGCAATTCGCTCCTCAGCTGAAGATATACCACTGGAAAGTTTATTAGAATCAATCAAGTATGCGTCTTTAGTCGACTCTTCCGGTGACTCATAAAGAATAAAAAGAGACTCTGAATAGTG
>NZ_LWGA01001412.1:0-1335 GCF_001635235.1 Oleiphilus sp. HI0117
CTCGTCAAGTACAATGCTAACTCCACCACCTACAGTCGCATTCAAAACGGCAGGAACAGCATCAGGGTCAAGCACTACCGGCGTCGCCGCGGCATCACTCCCAAGAACCTCAAAACTATCGCCCGAGACACCCGCAAAACCGAATACCAAGTTAGCTCCTTGATCCTGAATAATCTGCAAATCACCAGTAGCACTATCTATGACGGCGGTAACCCCCACCAACGCAGACGAGTTAATACGAGTTCCCAAGTCGGCCAATTGCAATGCATCTGTTGCACCGGCTGGCTGGAAACTAATTCCGTTTAAGCTAATACTCATATTTCCTGAGGCATTATCATATCCAGCTAAGGTTATTGTAGAGCTGGTACTAGCAGTCGCATCCACACCTTCTAAAAGCGAAAACTGAGATGCAATTGCCCCGGCAGTTGATTCCGCAGTCGTTGTAATGGTCTGCGACGTGCCATCCGGAAAGGTCACTTCGATATCCTGACTCGCATAGCCATTCACAATTCCTGCTTGTGCTACACCAACATCCGTTGCACCGTTCGAGTTAATCGTTGTGCCACTCTGAGTCAAAGCTTCTTCTGAAGAATCCAGATTCAAAGCTGCTTCGACATTAGTTGATCTTGATGGAGGCAGATCATTCGCATCAACAACCAGATCACCCAGAACTCCCGATACCGTCCCACCTTCATCAGCCTGAAAGCCCTGGACACGCATACCCGTGTTATTGACCATGAAACCATCTTTATCCACACCTAGCTGACCAGCACGCGAATATTTGGCCTCACCCTGATCACTAAGCACGAAAAAGCCATTTCCGGTAATTGCTAAGTCCAGGTTATTGTCAGTAAAGCTTACGTTACCCTGACCAAACATCTGTCGAATATTTTGTACTGCGACACCGTCTCCCGTTGAGGTAGCCCCCCTGCCGAAAAAACTATTGGAATAAACATCACCAAACTCGGCACGCGAACGCTTAAAACCAACAGTACTCGCGTTCGCAATGTTATTACCCGTAACTTCCAAGTCCGTGGAGGATGCTCTCAACCCACCTAATGCAACGTTAAACGGCATACTACACCTCTCTTCTGATTCTTTTTGTCGTAATGATTACAATTATTTCGCACGCCAGACACATACTCATGCCTAGTTAATCTCTCTAACATCTTCTAAAGGAATAGCGCCCATACCGGCTAAGTTAAGCGAAATGGCACCACCAGTCCCGATCGATACGCTACTCACATTGGCGGAAAGCAAGGTCGTAATTTGACTTACATCTCCTCCTTGATTCGATTCAGCAGCGATCGTGTAATTGTCATAGGGCATCTGCTC
>NZ_LWGA01001413.1:0-1241 GCF_001635235.1 Oleiphilus sp. HI0117
GATAAGCTCCTTGTCTTTGGTCTGTTCTGAGTCTGGCTCATCTTCAATCGCCATCAGGTCACGGTGAATTCTTAACAACACGCCTATACACATACAACTCACAATCAGGCTACTACCGCCATAACTTACCAATGGCAGTGTCAGACCTTTAGTCGGTAGTAAGCCCATATTGACGCCTATGTTTATAAAGGACTGAACCGCGAATAAGATGCCAATGCCGTAGGCAAAATAGGCGCTGAATAATTGCTTTTTCTTTTCTGCCAAATAGCCTATGCGTAAGGATCTGTAGACCAAAACGACAAACAACGAAACAACAAGCAATGTACCAATCAAACCAAACTCTTCTGCCATAATGGCAAAAACGAAATCGGTATGAGCCTCGGGCAAGTAAAATTGCTTTTGAATACTGTTGCCTAAACCTACGCCCGACCAGTCCCCACGCCCAAATGCGATCAAAGACTGAATCACCTGATATCCACTACCATAGGGATCTGCCCAAGGATCGGTATAGCCCACTAAACGCTTTAATCTGTAGGGCTGCGAATAAATCAGTAAGGCCACAGATGCTAAACAGCCTAGAATCAGAATAATAAACTGCCCTAATCTCGCACCACTGAGGAAAATCATTCCCAGAAAGGCACAACCAATTACAACGGTAGAACCTAAGTCCGGCTCACTAAGCAGCAATAAGGCAACCAAAGCCAAGACCAACATCGGCTTTGCAAAGCCCCACCATGTTGTACGCACCTCATCTAAACGTCTCACTAAATAGCCTGCGAGATAAGCCACCAACAAAAGCTTCGCCAATTCAGAAGGCTGAAAATTCAAGCTACCTAAACTAATCCAGCGTGTACTGCCATTAACTGTTTTACCAACGCCTGGGAGAATGACCACCAAAAGCATTAGTAAAGACAAACTCAGCGCAAGCCAGCCAGTCTTCTGCCACCACGAAGATGGCAACTGGTAAGTAAATACGCCGGCGATACAACCCAAGACAATGAAAATGCCGTGGCGAATCACATAGTGAAATGGGTTTCCATTTCTGGCATCCGCAATATCTACCGAAGCCGATGCAATCATAATCAAGCCAGTCAGCAGCAATAGAACACTAACGAACAACATGACATGATCTGTACGTGGTTCAATGCGAAGCGAGTCTTTGCTTTGCAGCAATCCAGGCATGCCAGCTCTAGCGATAGAAAGTGTCATAAGGCCAAAACCTCCTGCTCAAACATATCGCC
>NZ_LWGA01001414.1:0-623 GCF_001635235.1 Oleiphilus sp. HI0117
AGACGAGTTAGATCTTGTAGACTTATGGGTGTATGTCCTGCCTTAAGTGCCTCTTGCTCTGCGAAAGTTTAGCGGTTCAGAAATACCAAGGAGGCACGTTGGAATAAAAAAATTTAGCAGCTAATGTGTGAATTCATGCACCACAACGATCCATCTCGCATTTTAGTAGGGCAAAAACCCCAACAATAAACTATGCCTTATTATTGCTCCTCACACTCAAACCCGCTAAGACCAGCGTCGTCCGTAGACCTTACAAACAGTAACAATCCTTAGTTACTCTGCGGCATAGTACTTGCTCCTCTGTAATACAAACACTCAAATTCATCGGCATTTCCAAGAGGAGCTTTGTCATGCGAAATATGCCTTGGGCTGAGAAACTAGACAGTACTCCCTTTATCGCCTTACTAACGATCATTACACTAACATCGTGGCTAATACAGCCCTCGTCATATTGGACCGTTTTTCTTATTGCTCTTTCTGGGCTCTCATCTATATTCCTGATCTATAAACGAAACCAGTTTTTTGCACCTCTCAAAGATGTTTCACGCTTACTTCAACAAAACGGTGTACAACACCGAGACCTCCCTCTCCATTCTCGATCTGGACACTCCGTCCTGGAAGCA
>NZ_LWGA01001415.1:0-804 GCF_001635235.1 Oleiphilus sp. HI0117
CAGCCTTAAAACGAAGTAGAGAAACTGCCTCCCCCTTGGTCGCAGAACATATCGACTGGGCATTAGCGCAGCAAACCAAACCAAACAATCAAGAAGAGACTTAGCTACGCTTCATATTTGATGCCTGACTAACAGTATCACTCATTGTATAAGACAGTGACCCCAGGTGTTCAGCTATATCAAGCAACGACTGGGCGTTTGACGCCAGCTTTGCAGAAAAGTCTGCGTTTTCCTGGCAAGCCTCATCTAGATACTGACTATTGCTCACAACACCCTCAATACCTTGACTTTGCATACCCATCGCATCGGCTGAAACATTTATCTCTCGGGCAATATCTTCGACTTCGGAGGTGACGGCCTCCAGGCGATTACCCGTTTCGTTCACAACCATACAGCCCTGGTCGATACTCTCTTCCGCAACAGCCAGAAGCAGGCGTATTTTTTCTGCCGACTCGTTACTTTTGTGCGAGAGCGTCCTGACCTCATCCGCCACAACCGCAAATCCACGCCCCTGATCACCAGCGCGAGCGGCTTCGATTGCAGCATTTAGCGCCAGCAAGTTTGTTTGCTCTGCGATAGCGGTAATCACGCCCATAAATTCCAGAATATCATTATTACCGTCCTTTATTTTTTCCATGCAGTCGATAGTCTCTCGCATCGACTCACTACTAGAAATCGTATTTTTCTGCACTTGCTCAGACTTAAGGCGAACCACCTCCATTGCTGTAGCGGTCTGTTTAACCGAGTTAGCCATATCTTGAAGCGTATTATTCATTTCATGCGAGGACTCTAATTGGATATCAA
>NZ_LWGA01001416.1:0-1664 GCF_001635235.1 Oleiphilus sp. HI0117
GACTTACCCCTTTGTGAAACGCTCTAAAGCAAAAGTTCACGAAGCAAATTTGAATTACGATTTTATTGAAATGCCGGGTGGGCACTGTTTTATGCAAGAACAGCCTGAGCGCACGGCGCAAGAGATCAAACAAAAACTACGATTTAGTTTGTAGGTTTATGATGCGTTTAAGAGATCTAAAAGGCTTGGGTCCAAAAAGCGAAGCGGACTTGCTTGCTGTTGGCGTCTGTTCTGTAGAAGAGTTAAATCGGATTGGTCCCATTGAAGCATTTCTCAAGCTTAAAGCCTCGAATGATAAAGTCAGCCTAAATTTTCTGTACGCTTTAGTTGGTGCTGTTAAAGGTGAACATTGGCTAGACGTGGCCCGGCGAGAGAAGTCTTATTTGCTTAGCGAGTTAGATGGTTGCCAAGAGCTGGAGAGGATGTTTTCTCAAGATACTACGACTTAAGCAAGTTAGAGCCTTATGGTTATTCATTAAAAAGCATTTGTTAAAGAAGAAAGAAGTGAACTTCTTGAGCTACGTTAAAGTCTGCATTTAAGACTCTGACAACTCTAATAGGGTGCGCCATGCGCACCTCTGAACTCCGTGGCTCAAACAAACATAAATAGGGGTGGCCAAACCAATTCCCCCAGGCCTGTAGGCAGAGCCTTCCACGGCTCGCATGAGGGCTAGCACGAGGTTGATCAAGCGAGAGGTGGATCCTATGCCTACGGAGGAGACGATCAAACTCCGCTGGTGCGCACGGCGCACTCTATTGATATAGAAACGTCAGCTTTTGGCACTACTTTGTCACACATAACCATCAAAGCAATAAATCGCAGCCAATAAAAAACCCGACTAAAGAGTCGGGTCAAAGAAAATCATGAAATCTGTTTCCGAAACCGTGGGCCTGAATCGCTGTTCCGTACTTCGATGATGTAATCATATGACAGGTGATGCCTTGGGTCTGTAGCAAAAGTTTTGCGATGTGTAACATTTGATTAACAAGATCTTTTTTGAGTTGTGAACTGTTACCTAGCAAATTCTCGGTAATTGGTCAGCGTAACGCCACTCAATCAGGCGTTTACCGCCAAAGTTTGTAGTGAGTTGAATCAGCTCGTTTTCATCTTTGATTAGTTCGCCAATGATTTCAGCATCTCGACCTTTAGGGTGTTGTTTCATCACTTGCAGCAGTTGTTTCGTCTGCTCAGCTGGGCAGATTGCAACAAGTTTACCTTCGTTGGCAATATGCAGTGGATCTAAGCCTAGTAGTTCAGCCGTTGCGGCGACTTCAGGTTTAATAGGAATGTTTGCCTCTTCCAGGCTAATACCTAAAGCTCTGCCTTGGCATAGTTCGTGTAAAACCGCAGCGAGTCCACCTCGGGTTGGGTCGCGCATACAGCGAATAGCGGGGGCAGCTTCCAGCATGCTTTCAACCAGATCATTCAGCGCTTGTGAATCAGACTTTAGAGCGGATGAAAAGTTCATACCTTGCCTTTGAGACATAATGCAGGTGCCGTGATCTCCCAGGGTTCCGCTGATAATGACTTTGTCACCAGCCTTTATATTCACAGGTGATAAGTTGATGTCTTCAGGCAATGCGCCTATTCCTGTGGTGTTGATGTAAACACCGTCACCATGGCCTTGCTCTACCACTTTCGTATCACCGGTAACGATTTTAAC
>NZ_LWGA01001417.1:0-10957 GCF_001635235.1 Oleiphilus sp. HI0117
AGTAAGTGAGATCTCGCTTCAGCGTCAACTATCGCACCAAAACTAAACAAAGCCATGTTTTGCTCTCTATAAGTGAGCCTAACTTATTCACTTATAGGTATATAGATTTCAGTGATTACGAATATAAGTAATTGTTATTTAATGTGAAGTCTAAAAACGGCCCGAGCTATGCTCTCTCAGATTATGTAAATTTTTAAACCTAATCTAAGAGAGATTAATTATGGCCTATATCGAACCGAGTGAATTCGCCACCAAAATGGTTGATTCAGGTGAACAGAAAATTTTCATGTCCACCAAAGATACGTTAGTACGTGCATTCATGGCGGGTGCAATTCTAGGGCTCGCCGCATTCTTTGCTATTACTGTTATTGTGAAAACAGGCAGTTTATTAGTTGGCTCACTTTTATTCCCTGTCGGCTTTATCATGCTCTATTTGATGAAGTTCGATTTGTTAACCGGTGTGTTCACGCTAGTGCCGCTATCAATACTTGATAAACGTAATGGCTGTACCGTGCCGCAAATGTTGAGAAACTGGGGCTTGGTTTTCCTTGGTAACTTTGGTGGCGCACTGACCACAGCTTTCTTTGCTTCGTTTATTCTAACTTATGGTTACAACACTGACGGCGGTGCCTTGGCAGCTAAAGTGAGCACCATTGGTGAGTCAAGAACACTGGGTTATCAAGCGCATGGTGCTGATGGCTGGTTCACGATATTTATTCGTGGCATGCTGTGTAACTGGATGGTATCGATGGGTGTTGTCGGTGCAATGATTTCAACCTCTGCAACGAGTAAGATCATTGCAATGTGGATGCCGGTAATGCTCTTCTTCTTTATGGGCTTTGAACACTCTATTGTAAACATGTTCCTATTCCCATTCTCTATGATCATGGGCGGTGACTTTGGTTTATACGAGTACTTCGTATGGAACGAAATCCCAACAGCTTTGGGTAACCTTGCTGGCGGCTTCTTACTAGTAGGTCTGCCACTATACTGGACGCATGTTAGGACTAATCCAGAGCGTAAGGTCGCTTAATACTAAAATAATATAATAGGAGCCCCGCCAGAAATGGCGGGGTTTTTTATGTCTAAGCAACTTAAAGTATCTGTTAGTCAGTATTCAACTGCAGGAAAGAAAGACCTGAATCAGGACTTCCATGCAGCCTATGCCCCGGAAGAGCCTTTGCTCGCGTCCAAAGGGCTGGTGGTCGCTTTGGCTGACGGTATTAGTAGCAGCAATGTAAGCCAGATTGCGAGTGAAACCGCGGTTAAAGGTTTTATACAGGACTACTACAGCACATCAGACTCCTGGTCTGTGAAGACCTCTGCTCAACGGGTTCTTAAAGCAGCTAACTCCTGGCTGTTCGCGCAGACCCAAAATAGCCCGCATCGCTTTAATAAAGACAAAGGCTATATCTGTACCTTTAGTTCGCTTGTTATTAAGTCGAACACTGCTTATTGCTTTCACTCTGGTGATTCACGTATCTACAGGCTTGCTGACAATAACCTTGAGCAACTAACCAAGGATCATCGACATGTCGTTGATGCAGAAACGAGTTACCTGACCCGCGCATTGGGCGTTCATGACACTTTGGAAATGGACTATCGAGCGCTTCCTCTAAGTGAGGGAGATATCTTTATTCTTGCTACTGACGGGGTGTATGAGTTTCTTACTGAAAAGCATTTGGCGAATACGATTACGAGAGCTTTTGAGGAGACAGGGAAAGTACCAGATAGTTTGGCAAAAGAGTTGGTTAATGAAGCCCTGGCAGCGGGCAGCGATGACAATTTAACTTTGCAGATCGTGAGCATCGATAGTTTACCGGCGCGAGAGTTAAGTGAGTTACAACAGCAGCTTACTCAGCTGCCTCCTGCCCCCAGATTAGAGGCTCGTAAAGAGTTTGATGGATACATGATTCTACGTGATATCTATATCAGTAGTCGTAGCCATGTATTTCTAGCAGAAGACCAACAAACAAAAAAGAAGGTGGTGATAAAAACACCTTCCACAGAAATGAGAAATAACCCGGATTACTTGGAAAGCTTCTTGATGGAAGAGTGGATTGCAAAAAGGGTGAGCAATGCTCATGTTTTGAAAGCAATTGAACCTGATAGAAAGCGTAATTTTATTTATTTAGTGTACGAATATATTGAAGGGCAGACGCTTGCACAATGGATGCTGGATAACCCTAAACCGGACATCAAAACAGTGCGAGAGATCGTTACTCAAATTGCTAAGGGGCTTCAGGCCTTTCATCGACAAGAGATGGTGCATCAGGACTTAAGGCCAAATAATGTCATGATTGATAGCCAGGGAACGGTAAAAATTATAGATTTTGGCGCAACAAAAGTAGCCGGAATTACTGAGGTGATCAGTAAAAACGAAGGCATTATGGGGACAGCTCAATTCACTGCACCGGAATACTTTTTGGGGGAAAGCGGAACAAGCAAGTCTGATCTGTTCTCTCTAGGCGTCATGACCTACAAGATGTTAAGTGGCGAACTACCTTACGGCAATGATATTTCAAAGATTAAAGATCGGCGTTCACTAGGGCGGCTAGGCTACCAATCCATCGATAAGGGGCGGGATGTTCCTGGCTGGTTTGACTACGCAATTAATAAGGCGGTTCATATTGACCCCTTAAAGCGCTATGGTGAAGTATCCGAGTTTATTTATGAGCTGAATCATCCAAGTAAAGTCTACGTAAATAAAGCCAAGCCACCGTTGTTGGAACGTAATCCCGTACTTTTTTGGCAGCTAAGCTCGTTGATTTTACTAATTATTGTGCTTTATCAAGCCAGCATGACGTAAACAATGTAGGCGGTTGGATTTGGGGCAACCGCCCGTATAAGTTTTCAAAGGCTTGGGTTACTTGTTGGCTATTCGGGCGTACTGCACTCCGCGCGGCTAGGGTCTTCAGCACAACGGATTTTCCATAGTAGTCGCAGCGCCTTAGGGTTAAAGGTACTATCTTCTTTTAGGGCCAAACGAATATCTCGGCTAAAGGTATCAAATTCAGACTTGGATGCATCACTTGTTTTGATCCAGTACTTGGCAGGAATTTCGTCTTCTGCATCTTTTACCATCTTATGGATTTGAGTGAGACGAGAGACCATGTATTTACGCATTTTGTTGCCAAAATCTGGAGCGAAGTTTTCCTTCTTGATAACCGTTTGGAGCATGCCGTAAAACAAACGGTAATCAATGATGCCACCTTGCTCTCCTAAACCGTGGTATAGCTCGAATGTGTTGTAAGCCAATGCCGGCATTAACAGAATATCGATATTGCCATTGTTAAACTGGCCAGAGAAGGTTGCCAGAGAGGTGGAAACGGGAGAAGCACCGGCCAGGGAGGCGAGTTTGAAGGCTTGCGGGTCACCATTCAAAACCGATATTTTTTTACCGCTGAAGTCAGGCACTGTGTTAATAGATTTATCATTGACGAATACATACATGGAGCCAACGGGAAATGAGGCGACAATTTCATATTTGCCGTTACTCATCAAGGTGCCTGCCTTTGGACTGGCTAAGGTTGCCAGTATTTTATTCAGCCCCTGATCCGACATGATTCCACCAATCGCATCAAGAGAGCCTCCAAAGGGTACATAGTCGCGGGACAGAATTGCACTCAAGTGTGCGGCATCACAAATGCCTGCTTTGAAGTCATTGGAAGCAACCTTCTCGTCAGTGTAAGCCTTGAATTCGAGGTCGATACCCCAGGCTATAGCTTTAGGTTTGAGGTCAGCATAGAAAGTCATCACAGGACCATTGGTACCCACCGGATCCCAAGTGCAGATGGACTTCTTCTCTAGCGAGAAAGCTGAGGTGCTAAATAAATATATTACGAATGAAAAGAATGTATAGAGTGCGTATTTCATATCAGAGCCCTTTGTTATTTTTAAAGTAAGGTACTGCTCAATCCTTATGAATTACTCTCTATATCGTACTTAAGATAGGTCGGGACTGGTTTGATATTGGTCAATTAAACATCAATGAAGGCAGGTCATATTTTAAACTAATTAATATGTTACTGGCATGAGCTATGGCCGCATAAGCGAGCATGAACCTTCTCATGGATTTATTATTCTGAGTTGATGGTAATGGATCGTTGGCGAGGTCACTAAGAACAGGTATTCATGGAAGACTTAAATTCGAGGTTATCAAGCTTTTCTTGACGTTGGCTAAGTGCCAATTGCAGGCCTCTTAGTCCATTGTCAAAATGGCCTAGTTATCCTGATTAAACGAGGATTAAGATTTATGGCCTTGAGAACAAAGCAGTAGTTACCGGGTTTAGATTATATTTATGCTGCGTTGAATAAGTCTCGTTGTATCCAAAGCCAATAAACCAGACTGAACTTTCTCTATTAATTAGTGTCCTAAAGTATGTGTAAAACGCAGTTTAAGTCTTTTTAAGCATCTTCGTGATATTTAGTAAAGGCGCTTGCAGCGCTATGATTTTTGTGGCAGAGTTTTAAAGATGAGTATTCTGAAACAGATAAAACAAAAGTATTCAAAACAAATAAGCGTCTTGCTGGCCGTTTTGATGATGCTATCTCCGATTATATCTTCGGCGAATACTCTGTTGATGAGCGAAAGCACAATGCCTCATCATTCAGCGTCGACATCAACTGAAAGTGATGTTGAACAAATGAAGGTAACATCAGATAGCGAGTCTTGCCACGAGGCCGTGGCTCAAACCGTTAAAGACTCGATGAAGATGAATAAAACCTCTTCAGTCACAAATGACTGTTGTGATGAGTCTTGTTTATGTGCACAGGCTGGTTGTCAGTCTTCATCAGCGGCTTTCCATAATTCCGCGTTATCCTTCAGCACAGATAGAGTTGCCTTTAATTTTACGGCATCATTTTATCTAAACCCACAGACATTACCTTCTTTCCCCCCTCCCATTTCATAAGACCCTAAGGAAGTTCCGCCTTAAATTCGGAGCTCCCGTCGCTTTTTAGTTTTACTTATCGCTAGTTAATTTTATAGCCCTTGGGCTCGCTAAATAGCTTTGGACCTTGTCTTATGTTTCGCTTTAAAACAAAACGTGTCTTGTCACGTTTAATGTATATTTATTCTGGTTTGCTCGTTGCTTCAAGTTTTTTATCTGTCCATGCCTCGGAAGAAAGCAATGGAACCTTGCAAACGACTAAGTTAGTTCAAGCTCAGTCTGAGCAAGGAGGCTTGCTTTCCCTATCTGATGTGCTCACTAGAGCTCGCGCCAATGATTTCAGGCTAAAGTCCCTGGGTATTCAGGCGAAGGCTTTTGAAGCTGAGGCAAAAGCGAGTGATTTTTTGCCAGACCCAACTCTGTTTGCGGCGATACAGAGCTTACCGACAGACACATTTGAATTTGATCAGGAGCCTATGACCCAATTACGGGTAGGCGTCAGACAAATGTTCCCCAAAGGCGACACCTTATCGCTGCGCGAAGATATTAACCAGGAGAAAGTGGGTCTTCAGACCGTCAAGCAGGAAGCTTACTGGATAGGGCGTAAACAAAGCATTGAAAAAGCTTGGTTAGAAGCTTGGTTTTGGCAGCAGAACATTGAACTCATTTCGGAAGACCGTGTATTTCTAGAGCAAATACATGAATTCATTCAATCATTATATGAAGTTGGCAGTAAGGATCAGAGCGACCTGATTGGCGCGGAACTCGAACTCATCAAGTTAGAAGAGCGTTTGATCAAAGCAAGACGAAGTTTTCAAAAGAATCTGGATAGCCTTAATACCCTCGCTAACGAAACGCTGACGAGTACTCAATTGCCAAAGAAATTGGAATCTTTTGATACTTCAACACTGACTTTGGCTAAATCAAACGACCTTGTTTCTTCCTTACAAAACCATCCAAAAATTCGTTTGATAAATCAGAAAATTAACATTGCAAAAAGCAAAGTGAATTTGACCGAGCAGTCTTTGGAGCCCTCTTATGGTGTGGAGCTAAGCTACGGCATGAGAAGTGGCGACAATATGGATGGGTCTTCTCGTGCCGACTTCTTTTCAGCGGGTGTGAGTGTTCAGTACCCCTTTTTCAATCGAGGTCAGCAATCCAGCCAGATCAGCGCGGCTAAGCATCGTCAGGCAGCTATTGAGTTGGAGCGTTCAGAAGCATTAGAGCAAGCTCGCTTTACGTTGAAAGATCTCGCCAACCAATATGACATCACCCGCGATCAACGTGTGCTTTATGAAGAAAAAATATTAACCACATTAGGCAAGCAGAAGCACAGCGCCATGCATAGCTACGAGTCAGATAAGGGCAATTTCCGCATCGTATCTGAGCTGTTTCTGAAGGAACAAAGCGCAAAAGTGCAGCGTTTGCGCTTGCTTGTGAATGAACAAATTATTCTATCTCGTATTAATTATTGGCTGAACTAAAGCTAAGGAGAATCAACACATGAAGCAATTTATTTTAGCCATTACTGTCCTAGCTATTGGTTTGGCCTTGGGGACCTTTTTCGGCCCTCAACTCATGCAGGGGACAATGAGTGATGGAGAGTTGTCCTCCGCCGACAGTAACGAGAAGAAACCAGTGTACTGGGTAGCTCCGATGGATAAAAACTATCGTCGAGATGGGCCTGGACTTTCCCCGATGGGCATGGATTTAGTTCCGGTGTATGAAGAAGACAGCGGTGATGATAATACAGTGAAGATCTCAGCCACTGTTGAGAATAACC
Organism: Oleiphilus sp. HI0117; assembly: GCF_001635235.1. Classification (NCBI taxonomy): domain Bacteria; kingdom Pseudomonadati; phylum Pseudomonadota; class Gammaproteobacteria; order Oceanospirillales; family Oleiphilaceae; genus Oleiphilus; species Oleiphilus sp. HI0117. The sequence continues at coordinate 6,676 of NZ_LWGA01001417.1, forward strand.
TCGGCGTTAAAGTCGCAAAGGTTAAAAACGAAGCGATTATGGTGCCAATTGATACCGTAGGAACTATCCAGTTTGATGAGAGCCGAATCTCTCATATTCACCCGCGTGTAGAGGGTTGGATTGAACGGTTGAACGTTGCTGCTAGTGGTGATCCGGTTAAACAAGGTCAAACACTGTTTGAGCTTTATAGTCCAGAGCTGGTCAATGCGCAGGAAGAATACCTAGCAGCATTGCGCAGCAAAAACAGAAACCTAATTAATGCGTCAAAGTCACGCCTTCGATCGCTAGGTTTGAGAGACAGTCATATCAATGATTTAAAGAAAAGACGTAAGGTCGATCAATTGGTGAAATTTACGGCTGAACAAGATGGAATTGTCATTGATCTAAACGTGCGTGAAGGCATGCATATCAGACCTATGACTGAAGTGATGTCGATAGGGTCGCTGGAAAGCGTCTGGGTTCGTGGTGAAGTCTATGAACGACAAGCTTATCTCATCGAACGTGGTCAGAGTGTAGCGATAAATCTCAATTCGTCACCTGATGGCAAATGGAACGGCATAATCAATTACATCTATCCGTCTCTTGATCAGAAAACACGCACCTTGCAATTCCGAGCGCGAGTACACAACCCAGATTTTGCCTTGCGACCTCATATGTTGGCGAATTTACGCGTTGAGAATATGGCCCAAGAGGCCATGACAACGGTGCCCAGATCCGCTGTTATCAAAGCAGGAAATCACAATCGAGTCGTGAAGTCGCTGGGCGAGGGGCGTTATAAATCTGTCATTGTAGAACTTGGCCTGGAAGGTCTCGTATCGACAATGAAGGAGGGTGTTGAGGTAATGGAATCAAAGGTACAGATACTTAAAGGTCTGTCTAATGGCGATGACGTTGTTGTTTCAGCGCAATTCCTGATTGATTCGGAATCAAATATCGAAGCCGAACTAATGCGTATGGAAGAAGCCGCAATGAGTCAAGAGATGAATGGCGATATGACAGGCAGTGCGGGTCCTAGAGTGATTACCTCGGGGACAGTTCATAAGGTCATGGGGAGTATGGGCATGATCAATGTCACACACGACCCGATCCCAGAATGGGAATGGCCGACGATGAAAATGGACTTCCAGGNGTCAGATCAGGTCGATCTCAGTCAGTTCAAGGAAGGCGAGGCAATCCAATTTGAGATCGAAAAAACAGGGGATTGGGATTATCTGGTGACGAGATTGGCGGCAGCGTCCGAAGGATTGTCAGCGGTAACGATGATGGATATGGCGACGATGGAAATGGAAATGAATCATGATCATATGAGCATGGATATGAGTTCGAATGGCGAAGAAGAAAAAGCCTCAGTCGAAACCTCTGGCAAGGTCAAAATGTTAATGCTTGATATGAATATGATTGAAATCGTTCACGAGCCTATACCTGAGTGGAGTTGGCCCGAGATGAGTATGTCCTTCTTAGTACCCGAGGGCGAGAAACTGCCCGAAATCAAAGATGGCGATGAATTAACATTCTCGTTACGGGAAAACGCAGATGGGGACTATGTCATGTCAAATGTCAGACTGAAATAGAACGTTCAAAAAGCAATTTTAAGAATAATCACTTTGAGGAAAATACAATGAATAAAACACTAACTTCTTTAGCAATGTGTGCAGGCTTACTTGTCTCGACAGCTGTTTTTGCAAGTGGACCCAATGATGGCCATCACCATGGACATGGCAACGGAAAAGATATGGGCAAAGGCCATATGATGAAAGGTATGGATAAAGGAATGTCGGGCAATATGTCTGAAAAAGGCGCCGGACATATGCGCGAGGTAATGGGTGAAGGACGTATTAACAAAATCATGGCCGATCGAGGCATGATTAACATTAAGCACGAACCCATGCCAGAGATGAACTGGCCCAAGATGAAAATGAACTTCAAAGTCGACAAGGGCGTTGATTTGGGCTCTCTAAAGCCAGGTCAAATGGTCGACTTTACCTTACTTGTCGACAACGACAATAACTACATCATCAAGAATATAAACAGCAAATAAGCGACATGAAAGCAGCACTCCGGTGCTGCCCAAATTCATTTGCTGACGAAAGATTACTGGAGTAAATAATGATAGCCGCGATTATAAAGTGGTCGATACAAAATCGGTTTTTTGTACTATTAGGCACGGCAATATTGATCGGGTTTGGCTTGTATTCTGTCAAGAATACGCCAATCGATGCAATCCCTGATCTGTCTGATGTGCAAGTAATCATTAAAACTAGTTACCCAGGACAGGCACCGCAAGTCGTTGAAGATCAGGTAACTTATCCGCTTACGACGGCGATGCTGTCGGTACCGGGGGCGATTACCGTCCGGGGCTTTTCATTCTTTGGTGACTCCTATGTTTATGTGATCTTTGAGGATGGCACGGACCTTTATTGGGCGCGTTCTAGGGTTCTGGAATACCTCAATCAAGTGTCCGGCTCGTTACCTGCATCTGCTAAACCACAATTGGGACCTGACGCAACGGGTGTTGGCTGGGTATATCTCTATGCGCTAGTAGATAAAACGGGTCAACATGACTTAGCGGAGCTACGTAGCATTCAGGATTGGTTCTTGAAGTATGAGTTGCAAACGGTTCCGGGCGTTTCTGAAGTAGCGACAATAGGCGGTATGGTGCGTCAGTACCAAATTGAAGTTGATCCGAACCTACTCCGCTCTTACGACATTCCTTTAGCCCATGTTGGCATGGCAATTAAAAAGGCCAACCAGGAAACCGGTGCTTCTGTTATCGAGATGGCTGAAGCAGAGTACATGGTGCGCGTTAGCGGCTACTTGCAAAGTGTAGATGATATTAAAAATATTCCACTCGGTATAAACGCTAATAACACGCCACTGCTTTTGAAAGATATTGCCAAGATTGAATTGGGTCCACAGATGCGACGCGGCATCGCTGAATTGAACGGCGAAGGTGAAGTGGTCGGTGGTGTTGTAGTGATGCGCTTTGGCGAGAATGCACAAAGCGTTATTGATAATGTGAAAGCAAAATTGGAGAGTTTGAAGAAAGGCCTGCCTGACGGAGTAGAGGTTGTAACAACCTATGATCGTTCAAGCCTGATTAGTCGAGCAATCGATAACCTCTACGAAAAGCTATTAGAAGAGTTTATCGTCGTAACTATTATTTGTGCGCTTTTCCTATTTCATTTCCGTTCATCTCTGGTTGTACTGGTTAGCTTGCCTGTGGGTATTCTCACGGCCTTTATCATCATGTATCAGCAAGGTTTGAACGCCAATATTATGTCTCTGGGTGGAATCGCGATTGCGATCGGTGCGATGGTTGATGGCGCCATCGTCATGATTGAAAACGTTCATAAGCATATGGAAAAAACAGAGCTGACAGATGAAAACCGTTGGCAGGTGATTACCCAGGCTGCATCTGAAGTCGGGCCACCTTTATTCTTCTCTTTGTTGATTATTACAGCCAGCTTTCTGCCTGTGTTCACTCTTGAAGCACAAGAAGGCAAGTTGTTTTCACCCCTGGCGTTCACTAAAACCTATGCGATGGCAGCTGCCGCAGGTCTTGCTATTACACTCGTGCCAGTGTTGATGGGCTACTTTATTCGTGGAAAAGTGACGCCTGAACATAAAAACCCGATTAACCGCTTGATGATTGCCATGTATAAACCAGTGATCAAAGGTGTGTTGGCTTTTCCTAAAACGACTCTTTTGTTTTCTGCTGTTGTCTTAGTGGTTGGTTTATGGCCAGCGACTAAGCTAGGAAGCGAATTCATGCCACCATTGGACGAAGGTGACTTGATGTATATGCCTACAACATATGCCGGTGTATCAGTCGGCAAGGCGAGAGAGCTACTCCAACAAACCGATAAGTTGATCAAAACCGTACCAGAGGTCGAGTCTGTTTTCGGTAAAGTCGGGCGTGCCGAAACAGCGACTGACCCAGCACCGCTCACGATGATCGAAACATTCATTCAACTTAAACCGCGAAGTGAATGGCGGGCTGGCGTGACGACAGAAAGCCTACGCCAGGAGTTTGATAGTTTGGTTAAATTCCCTGGTTTGACGAATGCCTGGGTCATGCCAATCAAAACGCGAATCGACATGCTATCAACGGGTATTAAAACGCCTGTAGGCATTAAGATCGCCGGCCCGAGTTTGTCTGAGATCGAGAAAATCGGTAAACGATTAGAAGAAGTTTTACCTGAAGTGGAAGGTACGGCATCGGTGTACTCTGAACGCGTCGCCGGTGGTCGCTATGTAAAGATTGATATTGACCGTGAACGCG
>NZ_LWGA01001418.1:0-9999 GCF_001635235.1 Oleiphilus sp. HI0117
ATCGTCGCTATGAAGAAATGTTTAACTATCCCCAAGGCATGCTGCAAATCGGAATTGCAGTTTCTGACTTGGTTCGCTTCAATGCTGAGCGCGGACTATTGGGGCCTGGGGCCATTGACGAGCATGTTCAACGACGTCTTAAACATTTGATGCAAGGAAAGCCTTATCGTGTTGTACGCAAGCATCATAACGGCCACGTTATCGAGATAAAGGGCAACCCTCTTCCCGATGGAGGCTATGTCACCACTTATGACGATATCACCGACTTTATGGCCGCTCAGGATGAACTCGAACAAAACAATCTTTACTTGGAGCAACGCGTGCAAAGCCGTACCGCTCAGATTGAATCTATCAATCAGGATTTACGTAAAGAGATTGAACTGAGAAAAGAAGTTGAAGAGCAATTGCTAAAGGCCAAAGCCGTGGCAGAAGAAGCGAATACCACTAAATCGCGCTTTCTGGCCCTAGCCAGCCATGATATTTTACAACCAATCAACGCCGCTCAGCTCTATGCCAATACCTTGCTAGATGTAAAAGAAGACCGTCGAGACATGAGCACTATCGTGCAAATTCGGGATGCGATTCTAAGCGCCGAAAGTATCATATCCTCACTACTCGAAATAGCCCGACTGGATACCGGCACCCTGTCGCCACAACTCAGCCGATTCAAATTAGACGATATCCTTCAACCCCTGGTAAATGAATTTAAAGTATTGGTTAAGGACGAGGTTGAACTACATTTCGTACCCAGTTCACTGGTGGTAGAGTCCGATAAAAAATATCTGCGACGAATCCTGCAAAACTTCTTTTCTAATGCTGTTAAATATACCGAAAGCGGTAAGATCTTGGTCGGCTGCCGTCGCGAAGGTGAACGCGTGAGAGTGTGCGTCTATGATACTGGCTCAGGCATCGCGGAAACCGACCAGGCGCGTATTTTTTCAGACTTCTATCGAGCCCCGACTCAAAAGAGTATTGCCGGTTTAGGCCTAGGGCTGGCTGTTGCAGAGCGTTTAGCAGAACTACTTCAACACCCCATTTCTCTCGATTCAAAACTAAGGAAGGGCAGCTGTTTCTCTATATCCTTACCTCAAAGCCACTTACCCAAAATCATCGAGGCTCCGCAAGAGATCGCTAATGAAAGCGATATCGAAGGTTTAAATGTCATTTATGTTGATGACCAACAGGAAAACCTTAAAGCTACCGAAGCACTGCTCAACAAATGGAACTGCAAGATGCTGTCTTACAACAGTGCCGAAAGTATTCTCGATGATAGTACCAAACACTTTGTACCTGACGTGCTACTCATGGACTACCAGCTGACGCATGATGAAGGCGAAGACAAGTATTCAAACGGTATCAAATTAGCGAATGAGCTATTAGAGATATGGGGGCAAGACGTTCCCGTCTGCATCATTTCAGCCGCCTCCGAACCAGAGTTGGCGAGTATAGCGAAAGGGCAAGGCTTCAACTTTTTAAGCAAACCGCTTAAACCCGCGAAGCTTAGAGCCTTATTGAGCCAGTTAGTGCGACGAAAAAAGCAAAGCTGATGAGTTAAGCTCAAGACAGCTCTTTTTGACGCGCTATCGCTTTCTTAATTTGCTTATTTCTTAGGTAGGCTGCTCGGAGTGTGGAGATCAAGCCACCAATAAGTACGATCACCAAGAGAGTTTTACCATCTTCGGTTTCTAAGCCGCCAACCATATAAATAGCTAATAGCGAGAATGTGACAAGAAATATAGTCACCTGAAGAGAGAATGGCATTTTATTCATTGCTTTGATGGCCCAAAGTATCAGTTTCACTTAAACGCTGAGCTACTTGCTCTATCGTTTCACAGCTCTCAAGTAGCTTGGTCACAGATGATAAGGGCGCTTCATAGAGCCCTTCGAGAAAAAACTCTCCCAAACCATATCGCTCAATTGCCAGTTTTTCAACTGGAGGCGTGAATTGAGCGTCGATTTCAGGGGTATTCCCACGTGCATCGATACGGTACCAACCATAGTCAGGCAGGTGCACAGCGTTTAGTGCATGCAAACAAAAGCTAGGGGTGTCATCGAGACGTACACGTTGATAGCATATCGCAGTCGGAATTTGATTCGCTCTAAGTAAAGCAGCCAATAAGTGGCTTTTTGCGTAACAAAAACCTGTTCCGTGTTCAAGCACCTGAGAAGCTGAAACCGTTACCGGATTCAATCGGTAATCCCAACTGTGTTTTATTTCATCACGCACAAACTCAAAACACCTTTGGGCGATTACGTAGCAATTTTGCCTTCCTTGCGCTAACAAACTTGCCTGACGTTGCACGGCTTCGTGCTGCCAATCGATATAGGGGCAAGCCTGCAGATAAGCTTCCATTTCGTGACTACCTATTATTCTCTTCTGAGCGGAGAATTCTATAACATCAGCTACACCCTGCAAAAGGAAGCAAACCGCAAAATGGTAATATTCTATGAGGTAGCAATTTCTATTATTCGTAGGCAGAGGCCTCCGAGCCTCGCTAGCGGTTTAGCACGGTGGCAGATTCTAGCGAGGGGTGAAACCCTCTGTTTACGGGTATGATTAGAGTGTATTGATGAAGCTATCTATTCTGGCATTCACCTCATCTGCTTGCTCGGCAAATACCATATGACTGCCACCCGGTATAAGAGCCAGACTTGCATTAGCTAAAGCCTTCTTGAGGTAGTCAGCGTATTTGGGCGGGGTCATAATATCCTGATCACCCACTATGATTAAGCTAGGCAAGTCGATACTCGCTAGCTCGTTCATCAGATCAAAGCCATTGCATGCTTGCAAGTCTCTTAGTAAAACACCTGCTCCATTTTCCTGCATTGCGGCATTAATTTTACTGCGTAGCGGCTCATCAATTCTATGATTCATTGCCAGCACAGACTCGGGAATCCTGTCGTCCCCTTTAGCGAACAGGTCAGTAAGTTTATCTAATAAAGTTGGCAGAACTTTTAAACGAGCACCTGCACCGATTAGAACCATCCCTTTGAGCGAGCGGTGCCCTTGCGCTGCCAAAGCCAGTACCACGGCACTACCTAAGGAGTGCCCGACCAGTATGACATCGTCTAGCGTATCGAGATAAGTGCCAACAGACTGTACATAGTCTTCCATAGTTTTAAGCTTTGGGCCATTAGGATGTCCCGGTAAATCAACCGCTTCCGAGTGGCTGAAATGCACAAGCTGCTGCTCCCAAACCACACTATTCATACCCGAGCCATGTATAAAAACCAGCTTCATAGACTCACCTTTCTAAACAGCCGATGCCAAGTTACGACTAGAGGCTTCCGAGAACAAATAGCTTTGCATCGCTCTTAGTAACAAAGTTTGCGATAAGCTCACCTCACCCACTGTATTCAACATGGTTGATAGATCCTGCTCCGTCAATTTGTGTTCCTGACTATCGGAATATATCGCTTGGGTTACGACTTGTTTATGCTCATCAGTATTACGTTTAAGCTCCGTGTACATTTCTAACAAAACCACCTCATTGCGATGGTTAAATAAGTTACTCACCCCGGAATAAAAAGCCTCTACCTGAGCAATAATTTGTTGATAGGTATTATAAATAAAGAGGTTATCAGACTGTCTGAGATAGCTTAGATCATGACGAATATCTTTAACCTCCTTGGCGGCATAGGTGGCATTTCGAATTGCTTCCAATATCTGCTCAATACGCTCAGATTGATCTGTTTCAACGCGCCCTTTCTGCACACGATAAGCAAACTCTACGACCTCACCTTCTAGCTGTTTAATATCTTCATAGCCATCATCAAACTGATCCGTATCATTCAAATACCCTGCATTCTCCGGCTCTGAGCCAATCAATTTACTTTGTTTAATATTAAGGGTATTAATATTAAAACAGGCCAGATTTAACACCAATACACGGCTAAATAGATGAATTGACTCTGACTCCAGGGCCAAGAGGGATTCTTCCACTTCACCTTCTGGAATTGACTTGATATGGCAATTAATGGCACTGGTATCTTCTTTGAAGAGCCTTTCCAGCATGCGTGCAAATGCCCCCAAAAAGGGAATAAAGAGGCAAATACCAATTACATTAAAGGTACTGTGGAAGGCGACCAAACCAAGTAAAGGGTCTTCGACTTGGTAGACATCATTGATAATTTTCAACAGCAAAGGCAAACATAGGAGTGCCAATAAATCGGTGATCAGGTTGAAAAAGAAGTGCGCTGCTGCCACCTGCCTTTTAATTGGCGTTCCTTTTAAGGCACCGAGCATAACAGTGCCGGTGGTTCCTAGGTCTGCACCGATCACTAATGCCGCCGCTTGATCTAATCCAATTATTTGAGCATTAAGTGCACTCAAGGTGATCATCATTGTCGCGGAGCTGGATTGAATGATGGCCGTGAAGATAACGCCCACTAGAAAAAAAACAAAAATTCCATACTCTTTGAATATAGAGACATCGAAGCTTTGCGAAAAAGCCTCAATGCTATCTTTCATCAGCACCAAGCCCATCAGCAACAGCCCTAAGCCCATTAATAGGCGACTCATGTGACGGAGCTTTTTATCATCACCAAAGCTAACTAAACCTAAACACCCCAGACCCAGCATCGGTAGATAGAAAGCAGACAAACTGAGCTTAAAGCCCAAGGTTGCAACGATCCAGCCGGTAAACGTTGTTCCCAGATTAGACCCTAGAATGATCCCCAGCGCATTGCGCATATCGAGAATACCGGCCCCGACAAAGGCCAGCGTCATTAAGCCAACAACCGAACTGCTCTGCAGAATGGCTGTTGCGACCGTCCCACCTAGTATCGACTTTAAAGGATGAGTTGTATGCTTGCGCAGCATGACTTTCAAGGAACGACTGCTTAAAGCCTTCAAGGCCTTCTCTAGTTGATCAATACCAAATAGAAATACCCCGATTCCTGAAATAAACTCTAGTAACTGAAATTGCTCCATATCCAACCTTAATTATTGACCGAGACTATTTACTAATTCAGTTCAAATTCCTGACCAGGCTCCGGTACACAAGCTTTCAAACCCAACTGCTCTTTTATCTTCATACGCATTGAGTCAGAGGCACTACGCTCACCATGGGTAACGAACACTTGCTTGGGGGAGATCTTTGACGCACGCAACCAGTCAATAATTTCTTGATAGTCGCCGTGGGCAGACAGGCTACCACTATGATAAACCTCCGCTTTCACAGGGTAGTACTGGCCGTGTATTTTGACTTCAGCAGCACCACTGACCAGGGTATCACCTCGCGTTCCAGGTGCCTGAAATCCGATAAAAACGATACTGTGCTGATGATGCGGTAAGAGATTTTTTAAGTGGTGTAAAACTCTGCCACCACTTGCCATACCGCTGGCAGAGATGATTACTGAAGGATAAGAACTGCCATTAAGTGCGATAGACTCTTCAGCGGTGCGTACAAAATGAGTTCCATGGTCTATTTCAGCACACTGGCTGGCACTAAGCTTGTGCTCTTTATTGTGCCGACAATAGATCTCGGTCGCCGTAATCGCCATGGGGCTATTGAGAAATATGGGTAAGTCAGGTATTCGCCCCTGTTTCTTAAGCTCTTGAAGAATATGAAGATTAATTTGCGTACGGCCAACCGCAAAGGAAGGCATCAAGACAATGCCACCGCGCTTACTGGTTTTATTGATGATTTCTTCAAAGAATGCAAAGGCATCGATATCTTCATGTAGTCGATCACCATAAGTCGACTCTACCACCAAGTAATCTGTTTCACTTAGCTTTTGAGGCGCTTTCATTACCAAGTCATCAGAGCGACCAACGTCTCCACTAAAGGTTATGCTTCTTCCCAAGGCGCTAAGTCGAATAGAGGCGGCACCCAGGATATGCCCAACCGGCTTGAATTCAACCTTCACCCCTTTAAGGATCTCTATTTCCTTATTCATCGAGACAGGTTCAAATAATTCCAGCGATGCGTTCGCATCCTCTTCCGTATAAAGAGGCAACGCAGGAGAGTGCTTAGAGAATCTTTTTCGATTTGCGTAGCGAGCATCTTCTTCCTGAAGGAAACCGGCGTCAGGTAGAAGCACACCACACAGGTCTAAGGTACCACTACTACAATAGATTACACCCTTGAATCCGGCCTTCTTAAGAGCAGGAATATAACCACTATGATCTACATGCCCATGAGTCAGTAAGATAACGTCGAGACTTGAGGCATCGATCGGAAACGGTTGCCAGTTCTTGTCTCGTAGGTTTTTTACCCCTTGAAACATACCGCAGTCAACCAGGACTTTCTTGTCGTTTATAGTCAGAAGGTATTTGGAACCTGTAACTGTACCAGCACCACCGATAAATTTTATTTTTAACATGCTCTTATCCTTAGACTCGTTATTCCAAGCATACAAAATCAAGGCCTAAAATGTATATATGTTTTGAGGAAGCCATCACTCAGTTAAGCTAGGCAAGGAGTTCCACTCCTCACATGAACCTTCCCCGAACCTCACGGCCAGTTAACAGTAGAAGACTCTGGCTACAATAATATAGTGTTAAAACGCTCCATGAACCGACCGATATCAAGTCACGACATCAATTATTGACGCCCATGAATAATTTCATGTTATTTTATGAATATTCGTATAAGAAAAATCAGGTAACGCAATGAGCCGCACCAGTGAGCCCAACAAAACTGCCCAACAGGAACTTAACTTCCTGCAATTAAAACGAATGCATATCGACACGCATCAAGAGCCTGTCATTTATATGCATAAAAATTGCCACGTCTGTCGCTCTGAGGGATTTTATGCCCAAAGTCGTGTGCGTATCACCACTGAAAAGAACAGCATTATTGCAACAGTAAATATGGTGACTAATGGAGACTTGTCTCGTCAGGAGGTTGGCCTGTCCGAGTCGGCATGGAAATTACTGAGTGCCGATGAAGGCGAACGGGCTTACTTTTCCCATGCAAAACCGGCCGATTCGATGAGCGCAGTTCGCGGCAAAGTCTACGGTAATAGTTTTAACGACTACTCTAGCAAGCATATTATTCACGATATCACGAGAGGCTACTATTCTGACATTCAGCTAGCCGCCTTTGTCACCGCTTGTGCAGGAAACCGACTCAATACCGACGAAATTATTTCCCTTACCAAGGCCATGGTCGATGCAGGTAGTCAACTCGAGTGGGGCAGTGAAAAGGTGATGGATAAGCACTGTGTTGGAGGCTTACCTGGCAATAGAACGACACCCATCGTCGTCGCTATTGTAAGTGCTGCCGGTTTGATCATGCCGAAAACTTCCTCACGCGGTATTACCTCACCTGCCGGTACCGCCGACACCATGGAAACTCTTGCTCCCGTGACCTTGAGCATTGAGCAAATGAGATCAGTAGTTGAACAAGAAGGCGGCTGTATTGCCTGGGGAGGCTCAGTTAGCCTTAGCCCGGCAGATGATATTCTGATTCGTGTCGAACGTGCACTCGACCTTGATAGCGAAGGCCAATTGGTCGCATCGGTGATATCCAAAAAAGTGGCTGCCGGGTCAACACATGCCTTAATCGATTTGCCGGTTGGCATTACCGCCAAAGTTCGCGATATGGACTACGCGACAAAACTATCGACACAGCTAGAACGAAGCAGTGAAGCCTTAGGATTAAAAATATCCTGCCTAATGACAGATGGCCAACAACCCGTGGGTTTCGGCATCGGCCCTGCCTTGGAAGCGCAAGATATTTTAACCGTACTACAAAATAGCCCGCTAGCACCTCAAGACCTAAGACAGAGAGCACTACTGATTGCTGCAAAGATTTTGGAAATGGGCGATGCGGCAGAGCCGAATCACTGCCTTGATAGGGCCACAGAAATTCTGGATTCAGGCAAAGCCTGGACAAAATTCCAAGCTATATGTGAGGCGCAGGGAGGTATGAGGGAACCACCCAAGGCCCCCTATCGTCATGAGGTATTCTCGGATAAACAGGGTATAGTTTGTTACATCAATAACCGCTTTATCAGTAAACTGGCTAAACTCGCTGGCGCGCCCTCTGCAGCTGCCGCCGGTATACTCTTTAAGACCCATTTAGGGGATATAGTCGATATTGGTACACCACTTTTTGAACTGCACGCAGAAACAAAAGGTGAACTTGAATATGCGATCGACTTTCTAAGCGCTCACCCTGATGCTATTCGAATTGAGGAAGAAACTCTATGAAACCTTTAATTTTTGACCTCTACGCTGCACCTGAGCTATTCGCTGCGCTATCTACGGAGTTAAATGCAGAACCTGCCAAGTTGGAACACCGCCAGTTCCCTGATGGTGAAACTTACATGAGAGTACATAGCGATTACCAGCAGCGTGAAGCCATTATAGTCTCGAATATGCACCAGCCAAATTCAAAGTTTCTACCCTTGGTTTATCTTTGCGAAACCTTACGCGAGCTTGGAATAGCCAGTATTACCTTAGTCTGTCCTTATCTTCCCTATATGCGTCAGGATATTAAGTTTCACGAAGGAGAGGCTCTGACTTCACGCTATTACGCTAAGTTGTTAAATCAGTATTTAGATCGCTTAATCACCATCGACCCTCACCTGCATCGCTACCATTCACTGGGTGAAATTTACACAATGGAAACACACACTCTGCAAGCTAACCCTTTAATAGCCTCATGGGTTAAAGAAAATATTGAGACCCCCTTGGTGGTTGGCCCTGACAGTGAAAGTGAGCAATGGGCTGCGGCGGCAGCAGACATGATTGGCTGCCCCTACTTAATTCTAGAAAAACAACGTTTCGGCGATAAGAACGTAGAAGTTTCGAGCCCAAATGCTCAAGACTTTGCACAAAGAACCCCCGTACTTATTGACGATATTATCTCGACAGGTCGGACCATGATTCGTACTGCCGAAGCGCTTGTAGCCGAAGGTTTACAAGAGCCTATATGCATTGGTGTGCACGCACTTTTCTCTGAAGATGCATACTGTGAAATGTCTAAAGCACCGATCAAAGACATACTAACTTGTAACACCGTCCCCCACTCAACAAACACTATAGATATTGCCAGTATTATTGCAGAAGTCTTGAAGTAATAAAGCCAAATGTTAACTCACTTGAAACATTGACTATAAGATTTACAAAGCCACATTTTTATCATACGAAGCTTGCGCACAACTTAGACGAATAATCACTTTATAGTGCTTGAAAAACTGGCATCAAAATCATCACCGCTATTATCTAAGTGATTTCACAAAATTTTGCAGAGATCTTGTAAATTCGTGGACCTGCCCACACCTTCTAGCTGTACAGTTTTTGATCGCACCGATAAAATATCGCTAACACTTTGTAACAGTAAGAGGTCGTTACCGTGCACGATGGATCAAACTTTAAAGAAGCGGAGTCTTCTCACTTAGGTAATCAGGACTCTCGTATCGTCCCGATCGATTTTGATAAACTAAGATACTTAGCTTCGAACAAGCCAGAAGCATTTGAGCGTTACCGTGAAGAGCTCTATCAACAAGCAATCGAGCAAGCACCTATTGAACTTCAGCGCCGTTTGAAAGGAGTGCAGTTCAGGATAAATATGGCCAGGCAAGGTGCCAGAAGCCCATTATCGTCCTGTATGAGACTTTCAGAAATGATGCATGATTCGTTTGTGGAACTACAACTGGCATTGGCAAACCCACGAAAGTATTTACAGGAGCAAAGCAGCAAGCCTGCGGAAAGTGCGGAGATTGTTGAGTTGTTTCCCAAGTAGAGCCTGCCCCGTGCTACCCCGTCAGCGAGCCGTGGAAGGCTCTGCCTACAAGAACAAAAAAGGGGAACCGCTATGGCTCCCCTTTTTTAATTTCTTTGCTGGTTTATAGCAATTCTTCCAACTTAGCCATTACCTTATCAGCAAACTCTGTTGTGCTTAGAATCTCGATGCCCTGACCAGGCTTAGACAAGTCACTTGTAGAGAAGCCTGCTTCGAAGACGCTCTGCATAGCAGTCCAAACCGCTTTCGCTTCTTCTTCCAAACCAAAACTCATGTCCAGCATCAATGCAACAGAACCAAT
>NZ_LWGA01001419.1:0-673 GCF_001635235.1 Oleiphilus sp. HI0117
TTTCCTATCAGCATGACCGGAACGTAAATCCGGCGCCTTGGTTTAGTGTTAAGAACTAGTTTTCTTGCTTGTCCTTAATGTGTTCAAGAATCTGTTTTTTCAGGCTCTTGGGGATTTCTGTAATAGTGAGCGTATTTGACTGCTCATCAAACAAGATTGTTTGCTGCATAAGGTCTGATGAAAAGGACAGGCTTAAACCATTGCCCTTGCCAGAGATTCTGACCAAATGCTTTAGCTTACGAGTGTCTGGGCGCAGGGTTTGGCTGGTGTCTAGTTGCGCTTCTTGTTCTGCGAATTGAGCAAAGCGGGTGGGTTCATTTTCATCAAGGAAGCCCGATAGCTCATTAATCGGCACTGCTTCACCTAGCTGCTGCTGTTCAACGCAAAAGTCATAGGCTTTTTGATGAAGCTGAGCAGCTTGCTTGGGTTCGGTTTCTTTGGTGTAGCCTGCTAATACTTCCATTAGCGTTTCAGTTTCTTTTGCGCTGTCGATAGAGCTCTTGAAACCGATTGACTGAGTGAATGCTTCACCTATTTTGGCTTTTGAGCGTGCGCGGACCAAGCAAAGGTATGGGTCAGTACTTTCGCTTTCTGAAAGCCAGTCATCAAGGTCGATGCGCAGGGCAAGATCCATTTTATTTGTGTTGAGGTAGTCCACGGTATCGAGATTAAG
>NZ_LWGA01001420.1:0-845 GCF_001635235.1 Oleiphilus sp. HI0117
TCAGAGTTGGGATGAAATTGAGGTCTTGGCTAAAGAGATTGAAGCAGCTGGTGCTACCATTATTAACACTGGTATTGGTTGGCACGAAGCGCGTATCCCGACAATTGTTACCTCTGTGCCGCGTGCTGCATTTAGTTTTGCGACAGAAAAGCTTCGTAAGACAGTTTCAATTCCTGTGTGTGCTAGTAACAGAATTAATACGCCTGAGATTGCAGAAGATATTATCGAAAAGGGTGAGGCAGATTTAGTCTCTATGGCACGCCCTTTACTGGCTGACCCTTTCTTCGTATCGAAAGCCGAGGCGGGCAAAGGCGATGAAATCAATACTTGTATTGCATGTAATCAGGCATGTTTGGATCACACTTTTCAGATGAAAAGGGCGTCGTGCTTGGTGAATCCTCGAGCTTGTCATGAAACTGAGTTGAAATATTTGCCGACTCAGGACAAGAAGCGAGTTGCGGTTATCGGTGCGGGGCCAGCAGGCATGTCTGCTTCAACGGTATTGGCTGAGCGGGGTCATCAGGTGAGTTTGTTTGATGCAAGCGACAAGATTGGCGGGCAGTTTAACATTGCCAAGCAAGTGCCGGGCAAAGATGACTTTAATGAGACCATGCGCTACTTCGGTAAGATGATTGAAAAGTATGGCGTTGACCTTCGTTTGAATACTTGGGTTGAAGCCGAAGACCTCATCAAAGAGGGGTTTGATGAGGTGATTGTCGCCACGGGTATTTCTCCTCGAACGCCTCCAATTCCTGGTGTTGAACATCAAAAGGTTATGAGTTATCTGGATGTTTTGCGTGATAAAAAGCCTGTTGGTGAGAAAGTAGCCATAATTGGTGCAGGCG
>NZ_LWGA01001421.1:0-995 GCF_001635235.1 Oleiphilus sp. HI0117
AATAAACGTTCTAGTTCATTGTCAGTCATCTCTATTGGAAGTGGCCAGGTTAGCCCAACATCAACCGCTCTTTTTCCATAAGTGGAAACAGTGCCTACGCCGATTCCTAAGCTGCGGGCAATATTTCGATGACTCAGTTTTGCCTCGAGTTTGAGGCGGAGAATATCTTTAATGTGTCGCATTGCTAATCTCTTGTTTGGCATCGTACTCTCGGCTTAAAAGCGCTAAGAATAACGTGCTCGACAAATTGAGTTTCAATGCATGGAAGGAGTTTGTGATTGATGGTGATCAGTCGTTGCGATTACTCGATCACCGTTTGCGATAACAGCTAAAAGTGAGTCATTTTGAATCGCAATGAGTGATCACGTTCCGTCGCAACAGGTGATCACTTTGAATCGCAACGAGCGATCAGGTTCGCGCGGAATACGCAATCAGGCACAAAATCAGTGATACTTACACTCAAATGGTAATCCTCCCATTTTTAACCGAAGCTAAAAGTAGAAGTTATGCAGCCATTAACGGTGGCCTGCCTCCGTTAGCTTTATGTGGCCTTTCATGATTGTAAAACCATAACCAGTTTGTTGCATAGTCTTGGACCTCTTCAAGCGTTTCAAAAAGATGTTTGCTGAGCCAGCTATAACGAATGGTCCTGTTTGCGCGTTCGATATAAGCATTCTGTTGTGGCTTGCCAGGCTGAATATATTCAATCCGAATATCATGATTCTTTGCCCATGAGACAAACTCATGACTGATAAACTCAGGCCCATTATCGCATCGAATAGCTATCGGCTTGGAACGCCATTCAAGCAACTGGTTGAGTACACGAGTGACTCTCATCGTAGGCAAAGAGAAGCCTGCTTCAATCGCAATGCCTTCACGTCGATAATCATCAATCACATTAAACAGACGAAATTTACGTCCATCGGCCAATTGATCATGCATAAAATCCATAGACCAAATTTGGTTGGCTCGAATCGGTTCTTTCAATGGCTCTG
>NZ_LWGA01001422.1:0-910 GCF_001635235.1 Oleiphilus sp. HI0117
AGCTTAGGCGGGCAGAAGGTGTTAATTTGTGTCTTGAGGGTGAGGGCTTTTCAGGCGGTCGTCCATTATATCTTGAAGTAGACGGGCAGGCTTTTCGTCATAATATAAAGCGTGCAGCAGAAATATCGAAGGCTACTTCTTTAATGGTGGTGCTTAAAGCCAATGCCTACGGTCATGGTCTGATCGAGATGGCAAGGCTTGCTGGCCAGCATGACTTGGCAGTGGCAATTCCCGAAGAAATGCGCCAATTGCGTGAGGCTCAGCTCGCTAATCGAATATGGGTACTTGAAGGACCTTTTGCTAAGGCCTGTATCGAGGATACAAGCAATGTGATTTGGGTGGTCCATAGCTTATGGCAGTTGGCGCTGTTTGAAAATCAAACTCAGGCTTCTGAGTATAAAGTTTGCTTAAAGCTTGATACCGGAATGAATCGCCTGGGTATGAATAGCGAGGACTTTGCACTTGCATTGAAGCGAATTGAGTCAAATCAGTACCTCTCGCTCTATGCTTGTATGACGCACTTCTCAGCAAGTGATTTGCCAGGGGGGGAGCAGGTAGATCAGCAGCTTCAGCGCTTTAATTCTGTTATACAAGATATTGAGTCGGATGAGCTCTTACTGAGCACGGCTAACTCCGGTGGTATTCTATATTATCCTCATAGCCATAAAGATATTGTTCGACCTGGTATTATCTTATATGGCGCAATGCCGTCACCAGAGAAGCAAGACCAGAATTTTGATTTAAAGCCGGTGATGAAATTAAAGTCTGCAATCATGGCTGTTAGAGAGCTTTCTATCGGAGAGCGTGTTGGCTATGGCGGCCGCTGGCGAGCATCTCGTGAATCACGAATTGCAACAGTCGCTTGCGGTTATGGTGATGGTTATCCCCGACATGCACCAGATGGAACGCC
>NZ_LWGA01001423.1:0-901 GCF_001635235.1 Oleiphilus sp. HI0117
AGTTATTTCAGTATCACTAGACTATTTTTTTGAAAAGGTTGTAGCTACAACTATTCACACCCAAAAATTGCTTATAACATTAGTTCCAGATAAGACGTTCTTCACGCAGTAAAGGGATTTAGCTTTGCCTTACGCAAGGGATACGCCGCGGAAGAGTTTATGCTAGCGAACTAGCCTTATCTATCATGAGGAGTCGAGGGATGCTGCTTAGCGAGTATTATTATTCTTTCAGTGGCATTTGGCTGTTAACTTCGTGAACAAGCGGGTAGGGCTCAAGGATGAGCATCTGTGATGAGGGTTTATCAACCTACCAAGAGGTCAGCAAGACTTCAGCTTGGGTAGCGGGGAGTAGTGCGCAAGGAAGCACACTGCTCCCCGCTTTTTAATTGATTAGCGCTGTCTGTCAGGTAACGATTATCTTTTGCCCACTAGCAACGACTTTTTCTGAGCGAGGGCGCTTTGGCGTATCAATGGCTCTTAATGCTGCCGGCCGTTCGTATATTGCTTTTACCCACCTTTCCAAGTTTGGATAGCTATCGATTTCAACACCCGACCAGTTGTGGGTTCGAACCCAAGCCCAGTTTGCGATATCTGCAATGCTGTAATTGTTTACCAGGTACTCATGTTCACTTAAGTGAGAGTCAAGTACTCCAAACAAACGCTTTACCTCGTTATGATAACGGTCAATAGCTGCGGGGATTTTTTC
Source organism: Oleiphilus sp. HI0117 (assembly GCF_001635235.1). Lineage (NCBI taxonomy): Bacteria > Pseudomonadati > Pseudomonadota > Gammaproteobacteria > Oceanospirillales > Oleiphilaceae > Oleiphilus > Oleiphilus sp. HI0117. The sequence goes on from NZ_LWGA01001423.1 coordinate 707, forward strand.
TGGAAAGTAGCGAAAGAAAACATTTGCTTGCCCCATCATTGGACCAATTCCGCCCATTTGGAACATTAGCCACTGATTTATAAGCGCGCGCTCGTTAGGTGTATGTGCGTAAAAATTTCCCGACTTTTCGGCTAGGTAGATCAGGATGGCCCCCGATTCGAAAAGAGTAAAACCTTCGTTGTCGTGATCAATAAT
>NZ_LWGA01001424.1:0-935 GCF_001635235.1 Oleiphilus sp. HI0117
CCAGCTGTCCGCCCGAGAAAAGAGACTGGGCCTTCGCTGCAGAAAACATTTCTCTCAATAGAGAAGAAGGCTTCGGCCAAGCAAAAAACACCCGTTTTCTGATTAAAGATACGCCTGTGATGTACATTCCCTGGTTTTCGTTTCCGATCGATGACCGCCGTAAGTCGGGCTTCTTATATCCTTCATTCGGTACCTCAAATACAGAGAACGGCATATTTCTATCGACCCCCTATTATTTTAACTTAGCGCCCGACTACGATGCGACGTTTACGCCCAGCTATGTTCATGGCAGAGGGGTACATTCCGATCTAGAACTTCGGCATGCTAGCACTTATACCAATAGCGAGCTCAACTTAGGCTACATCAGCAAAGACAAGTTCTATAATAGCGAGCAGAAAGCAATCGGCCCAGATGACACGGACGCTCGCTGGGGCCTCAGCTTTAGTCAGGATATCAATGCGCATCATGACGGCTGGTATGGCACGCTCAAATATAGCCAGATCAGCGACTTTGACTACCTGGATGATTTGAACCAGGGGCTGAATATAAACCGAAGTGATAACCTTGATCGAAGGGCTGAACTCCATTATTCAGAGGATAACTGGCGATTCAGCTTCTTGATGCAGCAATACAAAAGTATCGATGAAACACTGCTGGCAAGCGAACAAGCTTATCAACGCTTACCTGAACTAAATTATCAATTCGGTTCTATCTACAAACAACTGCAACTCGACTGGCACAGCCAATATGTCTACTTCTATCGTGACCAGGAAGGTCTCGTCGGGGATGAACGTATTATAGGCTCACGCGTTCGACACCAGCCCAAGGTATCATTGCCTTTATCTAAGAGCTGGGGCTATATCAGCCCATCTGTAAGTATCGACCATACCGACTACTTTCTTGAAGATTATACGCCTGTCGACAATAATATCTCT
>NZ_LWGA01001425.1:0-1530 GCF_001635235.1 Oleiphilus sp. HI0117
GTATAGCTACCTGCATCAAGCGTGATTGAACCACTTTCAGTACCATCAATACTAATGGTGAATTCATCATTATTTGCATCAATAGTTGTACTAGCACCTAAACTTACAGCGCCCGATAGCTCTCCTCTTGTCGCAGCAGTCGTTATGTTAATATCATAACTGCCCGGCTTAGTGTTGATACTTGCAGTACCAAAGCTTACTTGAGCATCGCTGGCTCGCCCTTGATCACTGAACAAAGCCGAAACATCATCTGGGTGCGAATCAAGCTGATCACTAAGAGTGTCTTCATTTAGGCTTAGCAAACCAGTTTGATAATCTGTCGTAATACCAATATCTGCCAAACTACGGACATTTGCATTTTCCAAACCACCAACCGTCGAACCCAATACGCGTCGTACCTGATTCATCATACTTCGAGTTGTCGAGTCACCAAGCAAAATGCCCGCTTCAGCCCCACCACTAGGGTCAAACTCACTATTGTCGTTCACCAAAGTCTGTAGAGCATTAAACTTCTCTACAAATTCTGAAACTTTCTCGACCACAGCAGTGTGATCATTTTGAACAGATAAAGCGGCTGGCGAACCATCATTTGTGCCACTCAGGGTCAGGGTTAAACCTGGAATAGCGTCATAAATCTCATTACTTGAGCGCGTGATCGGTACACCATTCAATTTGAATGATGCATCCGCGGCTGGTTGACTCTGTATTAAGTTAGTCGCTCCCGCGGTGTAGGCGAGTCGAGAAAGACCATTTGCATCTGTGTTACTTGCATCACCGGTGTCCGAAACAGAAATATCGATCGTTTTATCCAGACCCGTTTCATCGGCATTGAATACAAGCTTATAGCCAGTTCCCGTGTAAAGAACTGAAGCCGTCATGCCTACATCAGATTCAGAATTGATCGCTGCAGCAATACCATCAAGCGTATTATTACTATTATCGATAGTAACGTTAGTCGTTTTTCCATCAACCACTATCGTTAAAGAGCCTTCACCAATCGCTGTTGTATCGGAGTCATTAAACTCAGTAGAAGTAAGCGTTTGAGAGACTGCTAAAGCGGTAACTTCAAGCGTATGAACTGATGGAGTTGCATCATTGGAGTCTACCACTGCAGAGAATGCAGAGTTCCCAGAAGAAACCGTTTTTGATTCGAATAACTCAGGATTTGCCAGTGTACGCGAAGGTAGGCGAAGATCTGTAATAGCGGACTTTATTTGACCAAAAATTGACAGTTCAGCATTTACGTCAGCTTCTTGACTGTCCAGACGAGCCTCGACCGGAGCACGCTCCGCACTAGCGAGATTCTCTATTAACTCGCTAGTTAGAACACCCGAGCCTATTCCGACTGAAGATACACTGGCCATAACATCCACCTACTCACCTGTAATCACCAAAAGTGCTCTATATCAGATATAGCGCGAAAGCCGATATTTTCTTGCTTTCAATATTTTAGTGATTAACGAATACTAAAGGGTAAACAGCTTAACAGCGTTATTGAACCCTGCCTATAAATAGTATCGGCAGGCAACA
>NZ_LWGA01001426.1:0-728 GCF_001635235.1 Oleiphilus sp. HI0117
TCGGAGCTATTTAATGAGTAAGCTATACTAAAAGCCTACGACTAAGGAGTTGTCTGATGAGGGTTCCTGATAACAGTAATATCGTCATTTTTGGTGCCTCGGGAGACTTGTCGTTTCGCAAGCTTATCCCGGCTTTGTTCCATTTATATGTCACTAGACAATTGCCTGATTGTTTCTTTATTTTGGGTGTTTCGCGCAGTGCTTATGACTCAGATAGTTATCGTGAGGCTTTGTTAAAGTCGCTAAGTGAAGGTGCAAACCTTGATTCGCATACTGTCGAAGATTTTCTCCAGCACGTTTATTACTTGTCTTTGAATACCTCCGATGTCACGGAATACTCCAAGCTAAAGCTTACCTTGAATGAGCTGTATGCGCGCTACCAGACACCGCACAATACTTTGTTTTACATGGCGATGCCGCCAAGTATGTTTACCGTGATCCCTGATTGCTTGTCAAAGAGTCAATTGTTGGATCAGTGTGAAGGCTGGAAGCGCATCGTGGTCGAGAAGCCTCTAGGTTATGACTTGGAATCTGCAATCGAGCTAGACCATGGTTTGCATTCCTATTTTGATGAATCCCAGATTTATCGTATCGATCACTATTTGGGAAAAGAGACCGTTCAAAACCTACTGGTTTTTCGCTTTGCTAATGGCATGTTTGAACCATTATGGGATAGAAATTATATTGATTATGTTGAGATAACCGGCGCAGAGAAATTAGGTGTTGAG
>NZ_LWGA01001427.1:0-467 GCF_001635235.1 Oleiphilus sp. HI0117
TAATGACTTGCTAGCTTGCTCAGCTGAACTTAAGTCTACGTCTTCAAAGCCTAATTCTTTGATCTCTTTGGCTAAGTCTTTGCCTTCGAGTTGAATGCTCTTTCCTGGTTGATCCAGTTGAATATTGAAGTCTTGTTCACCACTGAGTAGGGCCTTGCCATTGAAGTTAGTGTTTTCGAGAATGCTATTTGAGTCTTCAATCAAGAGATTTGCTTCTTCTTGCAAGGCTTGTCGGTCTTGTGTGGATAGCGCACCGTTACCAGCTTGAATCGTCAACTCTTGTATACGACCAATGTTATCGTTAAGGCTTTTCAGTGCTCCGTCGGCAACCTGAATTGCGGAAATGGAGTCATTGGCGTTACGGATGCCTGCATCAAAAGCACCTAGTTGGCTATTCAAGCGTTCAGATATTGCTGCGCCTGCTGCATCATCAGCTGCGCTATTAATCCGGCTTCCTGAACTGAGCT
>NZ_LWGA01001428.1:0-1089 GCF_001635235.1 Oleiphilus sp. HI0117
GCGTCACGAGATGCCTCCATTTTGGTCAATGCAACAGCGTTTTTTCGGTCTGCCATTTAAAACAGACGCTTTGTTGCTTTCCTTGTTGTTAGGCCTTAGTGCACTAGCGATGCACTTAAATGCGATATTCGCCCTGCTACTTGCTAGTATCTTGTCTCTAGTGCTTGTGAACTTCTCTGTGCAGGTAGCGCGGAGCTATAGTAAGGCGACTCGCTTATCATCGACGACAGGTTCAAGCTCATTTAATGGGGGGGTGCCAGGAATTGCCTCGGCTTTAGATTTTAAACAGGCTAAGACGAGCCTGATTATTACCGGACTATTAATCGTTTGCTTTGCGCCCCCCATACTTTTACTGAATTATGTTAGTGGCTGGCTTGCCCTAACCTACGCGTTACTTGTTTTATCGATTCTGCCCAGTGTATTGCTTATGCTGCTGTATAGCGATAAACGGCAAGGCGGCCATGGATCTGCTCCACCTAGTTGGATGAGCATTATTAAAAAGATGCACTTATCTTATGTCAGCTTGATTGCATTTTTTGCGATGAGCTATTTGAGCGTATTGGTGATCGCAGATTTGCTTCACCCTGTATTACCCTCCTTTGCTTTTGCTCCGGTTTGTGTGCTGCTGACGGCATATTTTGTTATAGCCCTGTTTGCGGTTTTGGGTTACGTCTTAAAGCGTTATGAATTCTTTTCATCGGTGAGCAGTGTCAAAGCGCTTGAGAGCGAACAAGACAATACGCCAACTGACAGCTCACAACGAATCAATGCTGACTTAGATATCGCGATCAAAGATGGTGACTTTTCCAAAGCCTTGTCTCTTTTGGAAAACAGTATGAAAGGCAAGGGAAAGCGGTCTGACTTGAGAGTCCATCAGCTGTATACGCTATTGCTAGAGCGCCGAGACCTGGTTCGCCTGGAACAGCATAGTCACTTGTTTTTTGAACTCTTACTGGGTCGGGGGCAGAAGTTGGCAGCTTATGAGTTGTTTGAAATGCTGCGCAATGAGCAAGAGAAGTTCCTGGTGCACGATATTCAACTGAGCCTCGATCTGGCTGAAGCGTTTTATCAGATGAAAGAGTATAAACT
>NZ_LWGA01001429.1:0-5711 GCF_001635235.1 Oleiphilus sp. HI0117
GCCGCTATTGAATTTGAGGCGAACCCGGAAATGATGGACACCAGCCGACTTGAAGCCTTAAGGAATTCGAGTGACATCAGCCCGGAGCACAAACAAGTGTTAAGCAATGCTATTGAGAAAAACCAAGCCATGGTGAAACAGATACTGTCGAGCGCAAGCACTGCGGACAAAGAAGCGATCAAGCCCTTTTTGAACGATATCCTAAAAATGATGGAAGAACCTTATTAAACATATGGCCACCCAGGCATTACTCACCAAACTAAAACAAAGTCCTCCTTAAGTAGACCCACAACCCCATGTCCAAAATAAAATCTGATGCTGATAGCCTCATCAAAAAGCATCGCAATCTTATCCACTCCCAAGACAAGAAAGTTATCTCTCATGTACAACGTGAGCAAGATGATGGCTGGCTAGTTAATACGCTAATGCTTGAAGATTGCGATACGCCATTTCAGTTTAAGCGACAAAAAACCTACAAAAACCTAAAAGGCGCTCGAGTCAACCTAACCTACTATTCAGACACACAAAAGCTCGCTGGAATGGATTTTGAGCTGATGAAAGTAGTACGAATTCGTATAGCATGACTCCAAGTCATTTTACTTTTCAATAATTAGAGCTTATACTCTATTTTTTTAGAGCAGTTACTCTAAACATCCACTCTACAACTTTGCGAATTACGATTAGGTATTGTCATGTTATTTTCTTTAAAAGTTCAATATTACAAAGGTCTAGCAAAAGCACTAAAGGTCGCTGCAGCAGTCGTTCCGATGCCAAAGCCAACGCTTTTCACTGGTGCAGACTCCTCACTGGAATTATGCGATGCTATTGGCCAACTAGGCATTAAAAAGCTAATGATTGCGACCGATGAAGTACTCGTCAGCATCGGACTAATCGACAAAATCAAAGCTCGCTTGGAAGAACTTGACATCAAATACGTAATCTACGACGGCATTCTTCCTGACCCAACCTATGATCAGGTACAAGCAGGTCTAGACTTATTAAGAAACAACAACTGCGAAGCAATTCTTGCCGTAGGCGGTGGCTCACCGATTGATGCAAGCAAGGCTATCGCAGCACGCGCAACAAATGACAAGCCATTAGAGAAGATGGCCGGCTTATTCAAGTTACGTAAAGCACCTTTGCCACTATTCGCCATCCCGACAACTGCAGGCACTGGCTCAGAAGTAACCATCGTGTCTGTCGTATCAGACCCTGAAACCCATCAAAAGACACCTATCATTGACCCTAAACTGGTACCCATGATGGCCGCTTTAGACGGCGCAATGATGCTAGGCCTACCTGCTGCAGTGACGGCTGCAACCGGAATGGACGCACTGACTCATGCGATTGAGTCTTACATTTCAGTTAATGCTACCGATGAGACCGACGCTTACGGAACAGCTGCTACACGTCTAATCATGGAAAATCTTGAAACAGCAGTGAAAGATGGCAGCAACCTGGAAGCTCGACAAAATATGGCTATGGCGTCTTACTATGCCGGCCTGGCTTTCACCAAAGCGAGCGTAGGCTATGTTCACGCCATCGCCCACAACTTTGGTGCGTATTACTCTACACCACACGGTTTGGCCAACTCGATTGTCCTACCGCATGTTCTGGATTATTCAAAAGATGAAATTACAGAACGTCTTGCCAAGCTCGCGGAAGTAAGCGGGCTAAAAGAAGGTAAAGAAAGCAACAGGGAACTTGCCGATAAGTTTATTCAGCGAATTCGTGAAATGCTCAAAAGCTTTGACATCCCTGAGCAACTTGGCGACCTTAAGACCGAGGACATCCCAAAGATTGCCAAATCAGCTCTTGAAGAAGCACATCTTAACTACCCAGTGCCCAAGTATATGAACCAGAAGGTATGTGAAAACCTGCTGAATAAAATGGTCGCTTAAGTAAAGCAAGTAAGTCTAAGCATAGACTATTGACAAAGGACTAATAAAACGGCATAGTCTCGCGTCATTTTTATATGAACTGGGATCGAGCACTTTTCAGCAACATCAAGTGTAAGCGCTCCCAGTTAATTTTTTAGTAATCCGCGAAATTTAGGAGCAACACGGTGGCCAACTCCCCATCTTCAAAAAAGCGCGCGCGTCAGCAAGAGAAACGCCGCCAACACAATGCTAGCCAACGTTCAATGGTTAGAACTTACATCAAAAAAGTAGACGCTGAAATTGCTGGCGGAAACTACGATAACGCACAAGCAGCTTTCCTAACTGCTCAGCCAATTATCGACGGCATGGTAAACAAGGGTATCTTCCCTAAAAACCGCGCCGCTCGCATCAAGAGCAACCTGAACGCACAAGTTAAAGCCCTTAAAGCTTAAGCTTCGCTCTCAGGCATAAAAAAACCGGCAAACGCCGGTTTTTTTATGCCTGAAGTTTAGCATCTCAAAGCAACACAAGATTATCACGATGAATAAGCTCAGCTTCATGGCAAAAGCCTAGAATCGATAAGATTTCGTCACTCGACTTACCTAGAATCCTCTTCGCATCTGGCGCATCATAATTTACTAAGCCTCGCGCAAATTCCCTGCCAGAACTATCTTTGCACGAGACCATATCACCACGCTTGAAACGACCACTTGCCGAAACAACCCCGACAGACAGTAAACTTTTACCACCACGCTCTAGCACTGCCACAGCCCCATCATCAAGCACCAAATTACCTGCTGTCTGGAGATGCCCTGCCAACCATTGCTTACGCGCAACTTGTCTTGAGGTTGAAGGCAGCATCATAGTACCCAAATCCTCTGCCGCTCTTAAGCGCAACAAAACACTTTCTATCTTGCCACCAACAATCACACTATAAGCACCGGAACGCGCCGCCAAACGGGCTGCTCGCACCTTGGTCGCCATTCCACCACGCCCTAGCGCACCTGCACCACCGGAAGCCATCTCCTCTAGCCGCTCATCTGAGGCCAATACCTGAGTCAACATTTGCGCATCAGCATTTCGACGCGGATCCTTATCAAACATCCCCGCCTGATCCGTTAAAATTATCAGGCCATCAGCCTCAACCAAGTTGGCAACCAAAGCCCCCAAGGTATCATTATCACCAAAACGAATCTCATCCGTCACAACCGTATCATTTTCGTTGATAATTGGAATGGCACCCAACTCAACAATTGAACGAACGGTACTTCTAGCATTCAAGTAGCGCTTGCGGTTAGACAGATCATCGTGCGTCAACAAGACTTGAGCTGTATGCAAGCCATGCTTTTGGAACTCTTCTTCATAGGCCTGAACCAAACCCATTTGCCCGACCGCAGCCGCAGCTTGCAGCAAGTGTAACTCCTGAGGACGCTCGCTCATCCCCAAGCGCGCCATACCTTCCGCCACAGATCCGGAAGACACTAAAATAATTTCAAGCCCCTGACGATGCAACTTAGACAACTGCGCCACCCAGCCACCGATAGACTCTCGAGCCAAGCCCTTACCATCATCAGTCAGCAATGCACTGCCGATTTTCACAACCCAACGGTTTGCACGACTTAGCTCAGCGCGCCCAGTACACTCAGTCATATTGATACAACCCTATCGCCCACCACAAAACCACTCACCACACTACTGAGCATATACCACTTCAACACCATCATCGTCATCGCCGTCATCAAAATCGTCATCCAGCTCCTCACCTGCCAGGCGCTTAGCCTTGCGAGCCGCCTTCAGAGCCTCTAGATTATCTCTAGCTTCCTGATGCATCTTATCCTTAATCAATTGCTCCTGCTCAGCTAAGGCTTCATCAGCTGCCTCAGCCGCATTCTTCTCATCAATCCATGTCATGATATCCCGACACAAGTTCGCTAGACCAGCAGACTTAATTGCCGACACCTGATAAACGGGCCCCGTCCAATTTAACGCTTCTACTAATTTCTCGCATATAGCCTTACGATCTTCTTCTGGCAATAAATCAAGCTTATTCAGAACCAGCCAGCGATCCCGGGAAGCCAAGGTAGGGCTAAACTTTTCCAACTCAGCCGCTATCGCCTGCACCACCTGAGCCGGATCTGAGCCATCGTAAGGCGCCATATCAACAACATGAAGCAACAGACGAGTTCTTACCAAATGCTTCAGAAAACGAACACCAAGGCCCGCTCCTTCTGCAGCACCCTCAATCAAGCCTGGAATATCAGCAACCACAAAACTCTTATGCTCTTCAACACGCACTACACCCAAATTAGGTACTAACGTTGTGAAGGGGTAATTAGCCACTTTAGGCTTAGCTGCAGAAATTGAACGAATCAGCGTAGACTTACCTGCATTAGGCATACCAAGCAAACCTACATCCGCCAACACCTTCAACTCCAAACGCAGGCTACGTGACTCACCTTCACTCCCTTTAGTTGTCTGACGGGGCGCTCTATTCACACTGGATTTGAAACGAGTGTTACCCAAACCATGAAAGCCACCTTGCGCCACGATGAGCTCTTGCCCGATCTCAGTCAAATCCCCTAGCACTTCTTCAGTGTCCGTGTCGATAACTGAAGTCCCTACCGGAACCTGAAGAAACAAACTCTCACCCTTTGCTCCAGTACAATTACGCCCGGCACCCTGCTCACCAGATTGAGCGCGATAATGCCTGACATAACGATAATCGACCAAAGTATTCAGCGACTCACTTGCCACCAGAATAACTGAACCGCCGTCTCCGCCATCTCCACCATCAGGCCCACCCTTCGGAATGTACTTCTCTCGACGAAAGCTCAAGCAACCGTTACCACCTTTACCAGCCTCTACTCCAATTGTCGCTTCATCAACAAACTTCATTGCACACCCCTTAGATTAGTACCCAACGACCAACATTTGACCCTATAAGGAAAATAAAGTCGATCAGCAAATAAATTGCAAAAAAAAAGCTCCGCACAGCGGAGCCTTTTCCAAATCCGTAACGACTGCTTACTCCGCAGCTTCAACCGTCACATATTTGCGGTTCAAAGGACCTTTTGTTACAAACTTCACAACACCACCAGATGTTGCAAACAATGTATGATCCTTACCACAACCAACATTATCGCCTGCGTGGAAACGTGTACCACGTTGACGCACAATAATGTTGCCTGCTTTAACTACTTCACCACCGAATCGCTTAACACCTAAACGTTTCGACTCCGAATCGCGACCGTTACGGGTACTACCACCCGCCTTCTTATGAGCCATTATCCTACTCCTATTGTCTGTTCGTATCTAAACCGGTTTAATTGCTCCTGAGAGCGACCATAAACTCAGTGTTAGCCTTTAATTCCAGTAATTTTCACCTCAGTATACCACTGACGGTGACCCATTCTCTTCATGTGGTGCTTACGACGCTTGAACTTCAAGATACGTACCTTCTCGTGACGACCATGATCAACAACCTCAGCCGTTACTTTTGCACCCTCAACATTTGGCGCGCCAACTTTAACATCGTCGCCATTTGCAACAAGTAATACACGGTCAAATTCAACCGTCCCACCTGTTTCAACTTCAATTTTTTCCAGCTTTAACACTTCACCTTCGGTGACACGGTGCTGCTTACCACCGCTTACAATAACTGCGTACATTTGGTTTTCTCCAAATTTTTCATATCGCCTAACACACCTGAACTTCGGCTAATAATAAGCATTACCCAGATGAATCAAACTTACCAAGACCTATATATTGAGAACTAAATCTCCGGCCTCACTTTCTACCCGCATGTGTTACTTACGACCAATTTTCCCCAAA
>NZ_LWGA01001430.1:0-696 GCF_001635235.1 Oleiphilus sp. HI0117
ACGCGAGAAGGCGTCTTTTTTGTTTGCGTATATTCGATGTGCAAACTTGTAAATAATTGAGCTAAATACCATCGAATGAGTTGTCGATAGGGCGATGATGACCAACCATTCATGGCTTAGCCAGTTTTGATCAACACTTAAGCTGGCAACGATCAACCCGAATTCGCTGTAGTTGGCTAGCAAGAGTGCTGACAAGAAGCTGGTACGCAAGCGTAAGCCAACCGCATTAAACACAAAGAAGAAAAGCAATAACTTGATGGGGAGTAAAATAGTCAAGCCTAAGGCGACGAGCCACATTTCCAAAGTTGGTAACGCGGTGAACCCGATAGACAAAAAGAAGCAGATTAGGAAGAGGTCTTTGAAGCTCATTAACGACTTATAGAGTTCGTTAGATTTAGGTAAGCCTGCGAGTAGCATGCCCATGACTAGTGCACCCAAGTCACCCTTCATGTCGACAAGCTCAAAAAGCTCCGGGCCGCCAAGTGCAAGTAAAAAACCGTAGAGTGGGATCAACTCTCCGTGACCGCTGGAGGCCATCATTCTTTTTAATAAAGGGCGAAGGAACCAAAGGCCAAGCAAGCTAAATGCCCAAAGGCTTGGTGATTTGCCGGTTGCAAAGAATAGAAACAGAACAGCCGCAATATCTTGCCAGATTAGTACGCCGACAGCGAGGTCACCGTGTTTGGATTTTAATTC
>NZ_LWGA01001431.1:0-1053 GCF_001635235.1 Oleiphilus sp. HI0117
AACACTTCGCAGAACCCGAATGGACCATAGTCAAGGGTATACCCCCCCGCTGCGCAGTTGTCACTATTGAAGTTGCCTTGGCAATAACCTACGCGAAGCCAGTTTGCGACAAGCGCGCTTAAACGCTCACGAAACTCGCTAGCCAACCGCAGTAATTTATCTTCGAACGATAGGTCTTCATTGATCTCACTTTTGTATTCACGATCAATCAAATGCAAAACGATCATCTTTAACTCTTCGAGAGCTTTTGGATGAGCCTTGCTACGCGCTCGACGAGCAAACAGTTCAAGCTGCCCGACCCGTAAGAAAGACGGTGCGACACGTGTTGAAATTGCAACCGGGTTCGATACCATAATATCCGGATCTTGGGAGTAAGAACCTTCAGAATACCATGGGCGATCAACGGTCTCTGAGCCAGATACATAAAGGCATAAGGACCTAGATGTTGGCACCCCTAGTTGGTGCATATGCTCCTGAACCAGAAATTCTCTAATACTCGAGCGCAGCACTGCTCGCCCATCCGCACCACGACAATATGGCGTTCGCCCACCACCCTTTAGCTGCATCTCCCAACGCTGACCATTGATGACAGCCTCAAGGACAGATACTGCACGGCCATCCCCGTAACCGTTGCCTGTGCGGAACGGACACTGTTGAATGTACTCCGTGCCATAAATCGACAGCGCATAGCCAGTTGCCCAAGCTGTTTGTCTCATAGGTTCTGGCACATGCGACATATCACCAGAGAACAAACGACGGAAGCCTTCCGTTTCCACCAAATTGTCGTCAAAACCCAGTTCGCTGAAAAACTTCCTGCTGTGAGCGACATAGTCAGGCTCAGGAATAGGCGTCGGCTTTACAGGGACATAATGTCCCGAAAAAACTTGTCGAGGCGCGTAATCATCCCCACTGGCCGTCGCCTGAGGGTCGCACCGAAGGTTATTCATTAGTGAATAGTCGGCTAATTTAGCCAGTTCATCGAGATTCGTTATGGGAGTAGATATATCATTAAGCTGCTTGTTAGCCATATTAATTGATGAACCTTTTCTAATT
>NZ_LWGA01001432.1:0-909 GCF_001635235.1 Oleiphilus sp. HI0117
CGAATTACTCCGTGATGACCTTGAGGCGAAAGGTCCTGTTAAGGTGAGTGAGGTAGAAGGTGCGCAGAAAGAGATACTCACCATTGCTCGACGCTTGTCTGAATCCGGTGAAATTGCGCTGGGCGGATCTGGCGAAGCGATGATATAGCATGAGTGACAAAAACAAGCGTGTCCCTTTAGGTGAACTGAGCGCCTACGAACGCTGGGAGCTGCCGAATATTGGCGATCCCGGTCGTGCGGCTAGTCAGGCAGAAAACGCCAGAAAGGAGAAAGTCAAACCACCGACTGCACAGCAAATTGAATCAATAACTAAGCAGGCATATGACTCCGGCTTTGAAGAAGGCCATCGAGATGGTTTCGCTAAAGGTTCAGAGGACGGTCGTGCTGCGGGTCATGCAGAAGGTTTGGAGGCCGGTAAAAGTGAAGGTTACGAACAAGGGGTTGCCCAAGGCCAGGGTGAAATTGCCGAAAAATTGTCACAGCTAGATGCCCTAATGAACCAGTTGGTTAACCCCATTCAGCAGCAACAGCAAGTCGTTGAAGAGGCGATGTTAAATGTTGCGGTTGCGCTTTCCAGAGCAGTGATTCACCGAGAGCTCAATATTGATAGTGCAAGCCTTACACTGGCTTTGTCTCGAGTCATGGAAGGTTTGCCAGCGCTGGACTCAGGGGCAATGTTAAAGGTCAATGAGCAGGATTATGAAACTGTTTCAAAAGCACTAGAGGCTTTAGGTTCTGGTATTGAGCTAGTGAAAGATCCAAGTGTTATAGCGGGTGGCTTCTTACTGAAGACTTCAGCTCAGGTGATTGACTATACCGTTGAAAAACGATTTCAAAAAGCTGTTCAGAGTATGCTGGATACCGCTGTCAATAATACAGCTTCAGGTACTCAAGAAGTGCCAGTGACGA